>NZ_JAVRKK010000070.1:0-11290 GCF_031962545.1 Candidatus Igneacidithiobacillus taiwanensis | reverse complement strand
CAGCCCGACCCACCTGGCGAACCCTGGTACCACCCTCGCTGATATCGAGGATTTCTCCCAGCACCATGGGCGCACCAGTGCGATAGAGCTCGATGCGCCGTGGGTCATCGACGGCGGGCATGACGCGGTACAAGCGACGCGCCTGTTTTTGATAAATGACCTCAGGAAACTCGATATACAGCAGATCATCGCGCACTTCGCGTAGCCGCGACTCCCAAACCGTGGGCAACTGCGACGGCCGACTTTGCACCAAGAGGTCGAGCCCGACGGCCGAGGTAGGAAAGCGGGGCGGACAATCCATTGCTACCCAATCTTCTGTAACGGAAAAGTCCACCACCAAACTCATGCGCGGCTCGGCATCGTTGGGTAGCAAAAGATCGCAAATCTGGTGCTCGACCTTGAGCTCCTGTAACAGGCGCGTGCGCCGTAGGTCTGCCGAGATTGCAAAGGGCTCGCGAAAAAACTCCCGGTGGATACCTTGCCACAACGCACCCGCCATCGCCTCCTCCCAGACTACCTAGCCAATTGATGAAGAGCCATACCGTCCAGCCGACGGGCCGATTGAAATGACTGCATTGTAACGAGACAGTGTAGCTGCCACCAAGCACCACGGCTCCCCTTGACTTGGCATAAGAGATGTCTATGATTAGCACTCGTCGGGGGTGAGTGCTAACACTCTCCCTCGTAGTTTCCCAAATTTTGGTCCAATTTCGATGAGGAAAGCTTCTATGAAACTGCGTCCGTTGCACGATCGCGTTGTCATCCGTCGCCTGGAGGAAGAGCAGAAGACCGCCGGGGGCATCATCATTCCCGATACCGCCAAGGAAAAGCCCGTGCGTGGCGAAGTCATTTCCGTGGGTAATGGCAAGGTCATGGAAGACGGCAAGGTGCGGAGCCTCGATGTCAAGGCTGGCGACCATGTGCTCTTTGCCAAATACGCCGGTACGGAAATCAAGGTGGAAGGCGAGGAACTGCTGGTGATGCGGGAAGACGACATCATGGCGGTCATCGAAAAGTAAGTCTCTATTTTTCGGATACTTTCAATCAACGCAATTCTGAAGAGGTGCTTCCATGCCTGCTAAACAAGTAGCTTTTGCTGAACACGCCCGCGAGAAGATGCTGCGCGGCGTCAACGTCCTGGCCGATGCGGTCAAGGTCACCCTCGGCCCCAAGGGTCGCAATGTGGTACTCGACAAGTCTTTCGGCGCCCCCACCATTACCAAGGACGGCGTTTCCGTTGCCAAGGAAATCGAACTGGCCGACAAGTTCGAGAACATGGGCGCGCAGATGGTGAAAGAAGTCGCCTCCCAGGCTTCCGACGAGGCTGGTGACGGCACCACCACTGCCACGGTGCTGGCGCAAGCCATCATCCGTGAGGGCATCAAGGCGGTCATCGCCGGTATGAACCCCATGGACCTCAAGCGCGGCATCGACAAGGCCGTCCACGTCGTGGTCGAGGACCTCAAGAAGCAGTCCAAGCCCTGCAAGACCCAGAAGGAAGTGGCGCAAGTAGGCACCATCTCTGCCAACTCCGACGAGTCCATCGGCAAGATCATTGCCGAGGCCATGGAAAAGGTTGGCAATGAGGGCGTCATCACTGTCGAAGAAGGCTCCGGCTTCGAGAACGAGCTGGACGTGGTCGAGGGCATGCAGTTCGACCGTGGCTACATCTCGCCCTACTTCGTCAACAACCAAGACAAGATGACTGCCGAGCTGGAGAACCCCTACATTCTCCTGCACGACAAGAAGATCTCCAATATTCGCGACATGCTGCCGGTGCTCGAAGGCGTTGCCAAGGGCGGCCGCCCGCTGCTGATCATTGCCGAGGACGTCGAAGGCGAAGCTTTGGCGACCCTGGTGGTCAACAGCATGCGCGGTATCATCAAGGTAGCCGCGGTCAAGGCTCCGGGCTTTGGTGATCGGCGCAAGGCCATGCTCGAAGACATGGCGATCCTTACCGGTGGCCGCGTCATTTCCGAAGAAATTGGCATGAAGCTCGAAGGCGCCAGCCTCAGCGACCTCGGCCAAGCGAAGAAGGTGGTCATCAGCAAGGAAAACACCACCATCATCGACGGCGCTGGTCAGCAGAAAGAGATCAAGGCCCGGGTGGAGCAGATCCGTCGCCAGATGGAAGAAGCTACCTCCGACTACGATCGCGAGAAGCTGCAGGAGCGGGTCGCCAAGCTGGCGGGTGGCGTGGCCGTGATCAAGGTTGGCGCTGGCTCCGAAATCGAAATGAAGGAGAAGAAGGCGCGGGTGGAAGACGCCCTGCATGCCACCCGGGCGGCGGTCGAGGAAGGCATCGTCCCTGGTGGCGGTGTGGCCCTCATCCACTCCCGTCATGTGCTGGAGAAGCTGAAGGTCGACAACCATGACCAGGAGATGGGTGTTGCCATTATCCGCCGTGCCATCGAGGAGCCCCTGCGGCAGATCGTTGCCAACGCCGGTGGCGAAGGCAGCGTCGTCCTCAACAAGGTGCTCGAAGGCAAGGCTGGCCACGGCTTCAATGCTGCGACCGGTGAGTACGGCGACATGTTCGAGATGGGCGTCATCGACCCCACCAAGGTTACCCGTACGGCTCTGCAGAAGGCGGCGAGCGTTGCTGGCCTGATGATCACCACCGAGGCCATGATCACCGAACTGCCCAAGAAGGAAGACAAGGGCGGTGCCGGTGCCGACATGGGCGGTGGTATGGGTGGCATGGGCGACTTCTAAGCTCCCCTTGCTCCGTCAAGCGGGTCGGCCTTCGGGCCGGCCCGTTTTTTTTGCGCCATTTCTCCGGCAGGATCATCACCTGCAATGCAGGGAACAGCTCTGGCAGAGCCCCTCTTTTCATGTTTACTTTTTGTATAGTACAAATAATTGACAAATAGACCGTAGAGAACTATGCTTCAGTGGAAGGCACATTCCGTTGCATGCGTAGTTTTGATCAGAACCAGCTGCTCTTACCGTACGTTACTGATCGGCAATTTGCCGAAAGGAGTTGATATGAGCATTGCGAAAACGATTCGTACCGATACCCATTGGTTAGGGAAAGAACTTTGTCATCCGAAAGTTCTCGGACTACGTGCAACCTACATTCTCCTTTATGCGATTAGTCTAGGTATTTGGCAGAATTCCTGGGTAACCATCACCCTACTATTTTTTTCATTTTACACTCTCGCACATGGTGCCTATTGTTTCTACCGCACGCTTCCTAAGCAGGAAGGCTCACCAGCCCGCTCCCTCGGATTGGTCCGCAGGTCGGCAATCGATTTGGCTGTTGGATCTAGCGTTGCCATTGGTTTAGTCGTACAAGGCAATCAAGATCTGCTGTTACTCCTTAGCGCGTCCTGGCTCGCAGCATCCGTTATCTTTGAATTCCGTTGGTTAGTGCAAAATCATCGCGCTTGGGAAAAATTCTTCTTCCTATCCCTCGCTATATATTTACCACTCGCCTATGTACTACAATTTACCTTTGTTTTGGGTAGAAAGCTGGAGATCGCGGGTCTGGTGTCTGTCAATTTGATGATCTTGGCAGTGGCTGGAGCTGCCGCACTGGCGATTCTCGCGGGGCTGAGCAGCTCAGCCCGCCCGATGCTACGCACGCTGACTTTCTCGGAACACGGATAACACCGCATGGCAGCTCCGCTCGAATATCTGGACGTGCAATGCCCCTATTGCGGCGAGACCTTTGCGGTAGAGGTGGACATCTCGGCGGGGACGCAACAAACCATCGAAGACTGCCGCGTCTGCTGCGCTCCTGCTGAGCTATACATCCGTATAGATGAGGAGGGAAACATTGTTGATGTTCAGGTCTCGGGGGCAAACACATGACCAACACTGATCGCTTTTGGCGAGCCAGATCACCATGCCAGGGTTGAGCTTAGGCCTGCAGGGTGTGGGCAAAAGACAGCCCGACGCTCCAGAGCGCTGGCTTTTTCAGGGTATAGAACTGGAGCTGCGGGGCGGAGATTTCGTTGCCATCCGCGGGGAGAGTGGTCTGGGCAAAAGTACTCTGCTACATATCATCGCCGGCCTCGAGCGCAAAGATGCGGGCACCGTGCAACTCTGCGGCCAGGATGTAGATAGCCTCAACGATGACGCTCGCACCCTGTTACGGCGGCGTCAGATCGGTTTTGTTTTTCAGTCGTTCCACCTGCTGCC
Source organism: Candidatus Igneacidithiobacillus taiwanensis (assembly GCF_031962545.1). NCBI lineage: Bacteria > Pseudomonadati > Pseudomonadota > Acidithiobacillia > Acidithiobacillales > Acidithiobacillaceae > Igneacidithiobacillus > Candidatus Igneacidithiobacillus taiwanensis. The sequence goes on along the minus strand of NZ_JAVRKK010000070.1, from coordinate 7,144 downwards.
GCAGCTCAGCGCGCGCGACAACATCGCCCTGCCCTGGCGCCTCAACGCCCTGCCACGGCAGGAGTTGGGCGGACGCATCCATGCCCTTGCCGAATGCCTGGGGATCGCTAGTCGCCTCGATGCCCTTCCGCGGGAACTCTCCGGCGGGGAGCAACAGCGGGTTGCGGTGGCCCGCGCTCTGATCCACCGGCCGGCCTTGGTCCTCGCCGACGAGCCCACGGGCAGCCTCGACCCCGATCGCGCCGGAGAGGTACTTCGCCTCCTTGGGGAGATGGGTATCGAGGCCGGGGCGGCGGTTTTGATGGTGACCCATTCCAGTAAGGCGGCGGCGATTGCCCAGCGGCAGTTAGAAATGCGACGAGACGGCCTTCATTCCCTATGAAAAATTGGCGCATTCCTTGGCGTGCCGCCGTTTGGCTTCCGCTGCGCGCCCACCCCGGCGCGTCATTGCTCGCCGTCCTGGGCATTGCCCTGGGGGTTGCCCTGGGCCTTGCCATCGCGCTCATCAATGTTCAGGCAGTAGACAATGTTACGGGCGGCTTGCGCCGCTTGGCGGGGCAGGCGGATTTACTACTCTCCCGCCCCGGGGATAGCCTCGCGCAGAACTGGTATCCCCGTTTGGCGCAGGCGCCCGGAGTAGAAGTGGCAGCGCCGGAATTACGCGTGAGTGCATACACCAGCGCGGGAAAACTCCTCCCGGTTTGGGGCATCGATGCCTTCCAAAGTCTCGCCCTGGGCCAACCCCTGGTCCCCACACAGCTACAAAACCCTTACGCGCTTTTCGACCCACAGAATCTCATCTTGGACCAAACGGCGCTGCGCGCGCTGGGTAGCCATGATGGCGCCGAGCTGAGCCTGCGGGTAGCTGGGGTAGAGAGACGTTTTCGCATCATTGGCAGCATTCCCGACCCGGTTCCGGGAGAAGCGCTGGCGATCACCGATATAGCCACGGCGCAATGGTTGTGGGGTGAGGAGGGCAAAATTTCCCAAGTTGCCCTGCGTCTTGCCCCCGGCGTCGACCCTGGGCAATTCATTGCCCACTGGTCGCCCCTGCTACCACCCGGCGCTCTCTTGCGCACGCCAAAAGAGGCGGGCTCGGTGGCTGCCCGCGCCTCCCTCGCCTACCGCGTCAATCTCTTGGTGTTGTCGCTGGTCGCGCTCTTTACTGGTGCCTTTCTCGTCTATACCACCTTAGCCTTCAGTGCGGTACGCCAGCGCCGTAGCCTCGCCATTCTGCGCGTGCTGGGACTACGCGAGCGCGAGATCCTCGTCGCCAGCCAACTGCAAGGTTTAGTCCTTGGCCTGCCGGGCGCCCTACTCGGCGTACCGCTGGGGATCTTTGCGGCGCAACTGGCCTTGGCCCAATTGGGAGGCAACCTCGGTGCAGGATATTTTTCCAACACCGGCTCCTTGCTCGCTGCACGGCCGGGGCTTTGGGCGGGCTTTGCCCTCGCCGGCCTCGCTGCTGCCCTGTTTGGCGCCTTTTGGCCCGCTTGGAGCAGCCGTCATCTAGCCATCGTGCGCATACTTTCCGAGGGTAGCGAGGAAGAGACCATCGGTGGCCACTTTGCCCTGGGTGGGCTACTTCTGCTGCTCGCCGCCGTGGCGACTTTTTTGCCCGCCTGGGGCGGCATTCCCTATGCCGCTTATGTGGGCATTGCCTTGCTGCTCATTGCCAGTTTGTTTCTGCTGCCTGGCCTGCTGTCCTTGTTTGCGCGCCTGCTGCCGCTCCCGCAGGGGCCGTTGGCGGGTTTGGTGGGCGCGCAACTGCGCGGTAATCCGGGGCGGGCCAGTCGCAGTCTTGCCGCCATCGTCGTTGCCTTTAGCTTGGTGGTCGCCATGGCGGTAATGGTGGGCTCCTTTCGCGATTCGGTTGCCAGTTGGCTGCAGGATATCCTCCGCGCCGATATTTACGTGCAAGCCGGCGATAGCGACCGTGCCCTGTTGCCGGAGGGTGCGGGGGAAACCCTCTGCACACTTCCGGGCGTACGCAGCTGCTCGCCCCTGCGGCGTACGGAACTCGCCCTACTCCCGCAGCGCCCGCCGGTAGTCCTCTTGGCGCGCGGTATGGATGCCCAGGATCCCGGCCGTACCCTCGACATCCTCCAGTCTGCAGCGCCCGACCCCGCTGGCCCGCCGCCCATCTGGATCTCCGAAATCCTTGCCGGCCTGAGTCATTGGCGCGTCGGTCAGATCATCGAACTGCCCCTCGGCAAGCAGCCAGAAAAAGTTCGGATTGCTGGAATCTACCGCGACTATGCCTATCAGGAAGGGGCCATTTCCTTACCTCTCGACACCTATCGGCGCTGGACCGGCGATGATCGCCTCAACGGCGTTGCCCTCTGGCTGCAGCCGGGGGTTGCGACGACCACGGTACTCGCCAGCCTGCGCCAGCGCTATCCTGAGAGCACTGGTTGGCAGATTGCGACACCGGGGGAGATCCTTCGCCGCAGTCTGGAAATTTTTGACCAGAGCTTTGCCGCTACCTACGCCCTCGAGGCCGTTGCCATCGTCATCGGACTCCTCGGCATCAGCAATGGCTTTGGGGCGCAAACCCTGCTGCGGCGCCAGGAATTTGCCCTGCTGCGTTGTCTGGGACTGCGTCGACGCGATGTGGTACGCCTGCTCCTCGGTGAGGGCTTGCTGCTCTCTCTCTTTGGTATCGTGCTGGGCACCGGCCTTGGACTTTTGATCAGTTTGATTTTGATCAAGCAGGTGAATCCCCTCTCCTTCCATTGGCAAATGAGCTTTCACTTGCCTTGGGTACAGCTGACCGTATTGGCAGCAGTCCTTCTCTTGGCCAGCCTGCTCACCATGCTCTGGTCGGCGCGTGCGGTAATGGGCAAGCAAACGGTATTGCTGCATGATGAATAGGCGATGCGCTTTGCTCCTGCTCCTTGCCCTTCCGGCGTGTAGCAGTTCGGCGTTGCCGCCCGCTGCCTTACCCCTGCTGCCGACGCCCAAGGTGGAAGTCAGCCCCAGCCAGCCGCTGCGGTTTCCCAATGCCTATGGCAGTCATCCGCAATTTCGCCTCGAGTGGTGGTACATCACCGGCCATTTGCACACCGCGGCGGGGGCGCCTCTGGGCTTTCAGATCACTTTTTTTCGCCTGCGCCCGCCCCAGGTTTGGGAAAACCCCAGCGCCTTCAATCCGCAACAGATTTATTTCGCCCAGGCGGCGGTCAGCGATCCGCGCATTGGGCATTTGCTCACCGCCCAGAAAATCGCCCGCGGCGGTTTCGGGCTCGCTGGAGCCAAAGGCGGGCGCACGGATGTCTGGATTGGACGATGGCAGCTGCAGCAAGTGGGCGACGGCTACCGGGCGCAGGTCAACGCTGGTGACCTCGCCTACCACCTGCGCCTGCAGGCCACCCAGCCGCCGTTGCTCGAAGGCCCGCAAGGCGTGAGTCAGAAGGGTCCCAATCCGAAAAATGCCAGCTACTATTACAGCATCCCGCAGTTAGCGGTGCGCGGTACCGTGCGCATACAGGGCAAAGAGGAAAGCGTGCAAGGCAGCGCTTGGCTCGATCATGAGTGGTCGCAGGCCTACCTGCCCCGGCAAGCCGTGGGTTGGGACTGGATGGGCATCAACCTGAGCGGCGGCGGCGCCCTGATGCTCTTTCAGATGCGCAAGGCCGACGGCAAAGCCCTCTACCTCTCCGGTACCTGGCGCCATCGCGACGGGCAGGTACAGTATCTGCACGGCACGGAGATCCAGTTGCAGCCCCTGCGCTACTGGCAGTCGCCGCAAACCGGTAACCGCTATCCCATCGTTTGGCGGGTACGCATCCCGGGACGCAGCTTTACCCTGCAACCCCTCATGCCCAATCAGGAATTCGTTGCTACGCGCAGCACCGGCAGCGTCTACTGGGAGGGCGCCGTGGAAGCCGAGGCCAACGGCAAAAACATTGGCAGTGGCTATTTGGAACTTACTGGCTACGGTGGTCGTCTGCAGATGGGGGTGCGCACCGGGCCTTGAACCAGCCAACCCAACAAAGATGCACTTTTTCTTCCCCTGGACTACTATTTTCGCATGCCCATGGAATCTCTTCTCGATCGTTTTTTCACCCGCTTTGCCAAGCGCAGCATCATCCTGCATAGGGGTTTTCCCGACGGCTACTTTACCGAGCTGCTCAAAGAGCCGGGCGGTGCCGGGCATTTTCGTGTCGATCTGCGCATTCCCGCAAGCCAGCCGCCATCGCCCATGGACTGGGTAGTGCATCGGCACATCCTGCCCTTGCAGCTGCCGGTCCCTTTGCTGGTCAAGGTAGACGAAGACTGCTTATACCTTCGGCATTTGCTGCACGGCGACAAGGCCGGCCACCCGAATGAGATTTTGTGGATGATGGATAGCATCCGCGAGCGCTACCATTACCGCCTGCAGCGTCAGGGTCCCAGCTTTTTGGCGGAGCCGGGCATGGCGGTAGAAGACAATCGGATCGACTACGATTTCTACAATGCCCCCTGAACTCGGCGATGGCGAGCTGCTGCGCTACGCCCGCCAAATTCTGCTGCCGGAGGTCGATGTCGCCGGGCAGCAGCGCTTGGCCGCGGCACGTGTGCTGATCATCGGCATGGGGGGGCTGGGCTGCCCCGCCGCTCTCTATCTGGCCGGTGCTGGTATTGGCACTCTGGGCCTCTGCGATGGTGATACCGTCTCCCGGAGTAACCTGCCGCGGCAGATCCTCTACAACGAGGATGATCTCGGCCGGGCCAAGGCCGAGGCGGCAGCCCACCATTTACAGGCGCACAACAGCAGTCTGCAGTATCGCGTGCATAGCCAGCCCGCGGCCGCAGAGCTTTTGACTGCGCTGCTACCGGAATACGACCTCGTTCTCGACTGCAGCGATAATTTTGCTACCCGTCACGCCATCAACCGCGCCTGTTGGCTGGCCGGTAAGCCCTTGGTAAGCGCCGCCGCCATTCGCTGGAGCGGCCAGTTGGCGGTCTTTGATTTTCGGGTGTCGGGACCCTGTTATGCCTGCCTCTATCCCGACCTCGAAAGCGAAGACGAAGATCGCTGCGCCACCCTCGGGGTCATCGGCCCGCTTACCGGCATGCTCGGCAGCCTGCAGGCCCTCGAGGCCATCCGTCTCCTCCTTGGCCAGGTCTCCCCGGTGCAGGGCAAGCTGCTTCTCCTCGACGCCCAAACCCTCGAATTCCGCACGATTCGTTTAGTAAAGGATCCGCAATGCCCGACCTGCTCCCGGCCCTGAAAATTCCGCGCACCCTTGCCCAAGACCTTTTTACCGCCCTCCAGTTTGGGGCCGGGCAAGGCTGGGTGAGTCGCCATGGTGCGGAATACCGGCTGCATCCTGGTACCGATGCCGATTGGCCGGAACTTGCCCGGCAGCTTGCTCGCTTTGGCGAAACCCTCTTCGCTCGCTTTGGAGAAGTCGAGGAACCCCGCGCTACCGGGCTTTGGCGCTTTCGCATGGCCGAAGCAGAAAAAGGCGTGCTGACCCTAGCGGTGGAAGATGCCGACGGCAAGCCGAGGGAACTGGCCATCGATGGCGACTGATTCTTGGGATTTTTCGGTAGCGACCCAGAATGTGCAGGTGGGCATCGGCTCCCGGCGCCAGCATCATTTGCTTGCGCACAGCTGGCGCTATCTTCTGCCCCATCCCCAGAGCCTGCGCAATCTGGAAGCTATCGCCCAGAGCCTGCAGGGCATGGATCTTGTTGGTTTGAATGAGGTCGATGCCGGTTCTTTTCGCAGCCAGTACCTCAATCAGGCCGTCTTTTTGGCGGAGCGTAGCGGCCTACCCTATTGGGCGCAGCAACGTACCCGAGATTGGGGGGACCTTGCCCAGCATAGCAATAGCCTGCTCTCGCGCTGGCCCATTCTCGATATCGAAAGACATCAATTCACCGGAACCCTCAAAGGGCGTGGACTGCTGCGTGCCCTGATCGAAGTGCAGGGACGCCAAGTGCAGGTCATCGTCACCCATCTTGCCCTCGCCAAGCCGGGGCGCCTGCGCCAAATTCGCCAACTCCTGCCCCTCTTGCGCGATGCCCCGGCGAGCATTCTGCTCGGTGATCTCAATTGCGGGCGCGATTCGGCAGAACTGCGCCTCCTGCGCGATCAAAGTGGTTTGCAATCGCCTAGCCAGCAGCCCGCAACCTTTCCCAGCTGGGCGCCCCAGCGCCGCCTCGATCATATCCTCATCAGCCCGGAACTGCTTTTTGTGGAGGTGTGGACCGAGCGCGAACAGCGTTCCGACCACCTTCCCCTTTTCGCTCGTTTGCGTTGGCAAGACCCCAGCGCTTTGGCAATGTCATCATTGCGGGCATAATGCGTAGAACGTGAGCCCTACGAGTACCGCCAGCAACATGAGCAGCGCCAGTCGAGAAGAGCCGAGTGCCCCCAGCTGGCAGCTCAGCGATGGCACCGTCCATCTGCGCGGCAGCTGGACCCTGGCGCAGTTGTCGCGGCGGGTGCGGGCAGTGCAACAAGAGCTGCAGCGCCTCGGTGCGGGCAAGGCCTGGAATCTCGAGCGGATCGACAAACTCGACAATCTCGGTGCCCTGCTTCTCTGGCGCAGCTGGGGACGACAGTTTCCGGCCCACTTGCAACTGCGCGAGCAACACCGTCCCCTGTTCGATCGCCTGCAGCAGGTGCAGCCCCTGCAACCCACGCATAGAAGACTCGGTCTCTTTCCCCTGCTCGATCAGCTCGGCGCCCATATTGCCTCGGTTCTTGGTGATCTCTGGGGGCTATTTCTGCTCTGGGGAAACCTCCTGCAGGATTTTTTTGCTGCCCTCCGGCATCCCAGCCATTTCCCCTATCGGGAAATCTCCGCCACCATCGTCAAGACAGGCCCCGACTCCCTGCCTATTCTTACCCTAATTGGCTTTCTCATCGGTATCGTCATTACCTATCAGTCGGCACCAACCCTCGCCAGCTACGGCGCCAACATCTACATCATCAGTATTGGCGGTATCAGTATTCTGCGCGAGTTTGGGCCAATGATCGGCGCCATCATCATTGCCGGGCGCTCGGGCTCCGCCTTCACCGCGCAAATCGGCGCCATGCGCGTGACGCAAGAGCTCGACGCGCTGCAGACTTTTGGGGTCTCGCCGGTACAGCGCCTCGTTTTACCCAAGGTCATTGCCCTAGCCGTCACCATGCCGCTCCTGGTGA
>NZ_JAVRKK010000069.1:0-11331 GCF_031962545.1 Candidatus Igneacidithiobacillus taiwanensis | reverse complement strand
ACCCGGTAAAACCCCCGGATCCGGTACCCGACATGTTGAACCTGCATGGCACTCCTCCCTCGCCAAAGAAGTGCCAAAGGTTTGTGAACTTATGCACAATGTGCATGAGTCCACCACTCTGGCTGTTAGCCCAAAGCAGTAATGTCTCCTCTGAACAACACCTTTGGTACGGCCCACCCTCGAAAACACTGCCATCGGCGGCGGCGTCCTGGCAGCAGAACAGGCACGACAATACCTCGATATCTGCCAGGTATGGGATGCCCGACGAGAGGCTGAACGATTACTCTCTAGCAGCGTGCGCGGCAGCATGCGATGGCGAGAAATCGATGGGAAACGATACCTGTACCGTACCATCGACAGCAGAACCGAAAAAAGTCTGAGCCGAGAACCCCCTATGCTGGCGCGACACTCAGAGAATTACAAAGGATGATAGTTGGTGATAGGTAACGATGTGAACGCCGCCAACTCTTTGTTCTAAAATAAAGATAGAAGCAGTAGGTCACGCATTCGATTCGCGCTGGGGGCACCCTTGCCACGAATGGCGTGTCGGCCGTCTTTACCGGGTATTGCGGAAGGTCAGCCGTTGGAAGCAATACCACCCAGCACTGTCAGGGTGCCTGTCTGAGTCCGGCAACCCAAGACGGCACAAAGCGCGCTATCCGGCGCTCACGCTGCAGGTCTCTTTTTCGAGCCAGGTATCGATCGCGGCCGCCGGGCCCGGCCGGGCAAACCAGTAGCCCTGCGCCTTTTTGACGCCAATCTGGGTCAAGAGCTCGGCCACCTCGGCGGTTTCTACGCCTTCGGCCACGGCTTCGATGGCGAGATTTTCGGCAAGATAGGTGAGCCCCTGCACTAGTTGATAATGCTTGGAACCCTTTTGTAGATCGGAAATCATGCTTTTATCGATCTTGATGCCAGCACAGTCCAACTCTCCCAGGTGCTGTAGGGCGGAAGCGCCGGTGCCAAAATCATCGAGCACAAATTGTACGCCCAGCTGGCGCTGCGCCGAGCGAATCTGCTTGGCGACGGTAGGAATATCCTTGATCGCGACCCGCTCGACTATCTCGAAAAAGAGATGATCACGGCGTACGGCAGGAAAACGACGTAGTAAATCATCGCACCACTGGATCCAACGCGCACTGCACAACTCCCGGCGACTGAGGTTGATGTGGATGTCGAGGAGATGCCCACCCTGATGCCAGCGGTTGGCCTCGACTACGGCGGTTGCGACGACCCATTGGGCAACGGAGTCCATCAAGACCGATTGCTCCAAGACCTCGAGAAAAGCGCCGGGGGCGAGCAAGCCGCGGTTGGGATGCTGCCATCGCATCAGGGCTTCTACCCCGCAGATTCTCTGCTCCGGCAGGGTCACGATGGGCTGCCAGTATAGCCGAAACTCGTGCCGCTCATCGGCAAGGCGCAGCTCGCGCAGCAGCTGTTGCTCTTCCTGCATGGTTTCTTGCAGATATTGCCCATAGGGCGCCCAAGTATCGCCGCCGCGTTCTTTGGCAACGTACATTGCCTGATCCGCATGGCGAATCATCTCTTCTGGGCTGCCTTCGTCGAAGGGATAAATGACCACACCAATGCTGGCGCTGATGGATTGCTCCGGGGCGACGCTGAGGCGGGCCGCCGCCAGCACACGCATGACGATCATCTCCATCTCACTGACGTGAGCAATGTCCTCGATGATCAACAAGAATTCGTCGCCGGCGTAGCGGATGATGCTGTCCTCCTCGCGCACTGCAGCGCGTAGGCGTTCTGCCACCTGGCAGAGCACTTCGTCGCCGCGATGATGGCCGAGGGTGTCGTTTACCCACTTGAAGCCGTCGAGGTCGAGAAAAAAGAGGCAGAACAAGCGTTCATGGCGCTGGGCGCGGGCCATGGCGGCACGAATTCGATCCTGGGCCACGCGGCGATTGGGCAGCCCGGTGAGGACGTCGCGAGTGCTCATGTGCCGTAGTTTGCGCTCCAAGGACTGCCGGTAGAGCAGAGCCCCAAGGAGATCGGCAAGCAGCAGAAGATGCTCCCAAACCAGTTCGTTGATGCGCTGCGGCGGCGCTTCTGCAAACCAAGAGAGGGCGAGAACCCCCTGCGCGCCCTCCGGACCGGGCAGTGGCAAAGCCAAGCTGGCCTGTAAACCGGCGGCAACGAAGTCGGGCATGGCATATGGGCTATTGGCATAATCGCGCTCGAAGATGACCTTTCCCTGGCGTAAAGCGGCACCGGAAACGCCTTCGCTCTTGGGGAAGAACAAGCTAGCCAGGCCCTGATATTGCGTCGAGAGACCGTGGAAAAGGCGGTAGTGCAGGTACTCGCCTTCGCGCACGATGAGCCCGGCCCCCTGCGCCCCTGCCAAGCGACAGGCAAGCTCCGCAGCGGCAGGGAAAAATTCCTCGAGATCAAAGTGCTGGGTGAGGCCGCGAATTTCGAGCAGCAGCTGGTGACTTTGCTGCTGCAGGTAGCCTTCGTGGATCACATGTTCGCAGCCGGCCAAGAGAAGCGAAAATCCGGGCAACAGCGAAGCTGGGGCAGCGGGAAAGATATCGCCCAGAACACTGGGAATTTGCTTCCAGCGTAACTCGCTGAGCCATTGCGCCCAGCGCGGTAGAGGAATATCGGCCTCTGCCAAACGTTTGCCGGTTTTGATCTGCCGCTCCCAGAAGCTCCGTCCATAGTCGCCACTGCAGAGGGTCTGCAGCCACTCGGGCAACCAGGATGCGAAGAGCGCCGCATCTTCCGGTGCCGGGGGCTGCAGCCTTGCCACCAGGGCCTGGACCAAACCCGCTGCATTGGCCTGCAGCCAAGCACGGTCTTCCGCGGTAAACGCCACCCAATCTTCAAAGGCCAGCAAATCCAAGCTGTTGCGCGCCAAATTTTCCTCTCCCTCGGCAAGATTCGAGCACGAGGCCCGAGTCTTGGTCCTACTACGCAGTATGGGATCGCATCTAATACATCGACTCTCCTATTTAGTACAACGGCCGGAATCCGCTCGCGACTCCTGGATTGCCGCCCAAGCCGTCCTCTGCTACCCTGAAAATCAAGGGGTTGCTCCCATGATCGGCGTAGGCAACCTGTTTTTGGCCGCCATCCTTGGGGAGCTTGTGCATGCGACGTCTTCTTCTGCCCTTTGTCTGGATTGGCAAAGTACTGCATTGGCTGCGGGTTGGCGTCCTCAATCTGCTCACCCTGGGGGTTCTTGCCCTGCTCGTGGCCGCGTTGGTGGCACATTTCTCGTCGTTCTCCGAGCCAGCATCCAACAGCTCCGTGCTCTGGGTGCAACCCGAGGGCAGCCTGGTCTACAGCCGCAGTGACTCTTGGCAAAGCGAGCTCTTGCAACGGATTCATCCCACCCAACGGGATGTTTTGCTACGGCACCTGGTGGGCAGCATCGACCACGCCGCACACGATCCGCACATTCGCGTCTTGGCCCTCGACCTCAGCGATTTTTCGGGTGGCAGCCTCACGCAGCTGTTGAACGTTGCTGATGCCTTGCAGCGCTTTCGTGCTGCCGGCAAGCTGATTTACGCGTACGCGCCCAACTATTCTACCGGCACTTATCTCCTTGCCGCGCAAGCCAACGAGGTCTTTTTGCCGCAACTGGGCATGGCGCTGATCACGCCATTTTCTACCGATAGCCTTTATTTCAAGGGATTCTTCGATAAGATTGGGGTGACCGTTTCTGCCTTCCGGCAGGGCAAATACAAATCGGCGGTGGAGCCCTTTACCCGTAGCGACATCTCGCCAGCGGCGGCAGAAGAAAACCGGGCCTGGCTGCATACCTGGTGGCAATCCTATGCCGAAGCCGTGGCGCGTGGGCGGGGAACGAGCCCGGCGGCGATCACCCAATATGCCGAGCAATTGCCGCAATTACTAAAGCAGGATCAGGGCAATGCGGCAGAACTTGCCGTGCACGAAAAATTGGTTAGCCAAATTGGCGATGCCGAAGATTTTCGTGCCGCCGTTGCCAAGGTGGTAGGGGAAAAGCCCAACGACCTGCACGCGATTGGCTACCGCCGCTACTGGGCAAGCCTCGCCCACGAAAAACACGGCGCCGAAATTGCCGTGGTCCCCATCGATGGTATGTTGGTGCCCGGAGATTCCGAAACCGAGGGAGTGGTTGCGGCAGGCCCCACGGTACGTCAGCTCGATGCCCTGCGCCATGAAAGCCAAGTCAAGGCGGTGATTCTGCAGGTCGACAGCCCGGGCGGTGACGTCAATGCCGCCAATGCCATCCGCCGCGCGGTCTTGCGATTGCGCGCGGCCGGCAAGCCGGTGGTGGTGAGTATGGGCACTCTTGGCGCCTCCGGTGCCTATTGGCTGTCTACCGGTGCCGACCGCATCTATGCCGAACCCACCACCATTGCTGCCGATATTGGCGTCTTTGTCCTCGTTCCCGATTTTTCCGGCCTCCTGCATAAACTCGGGGTGGGCTACTCCGGGGTCAGCAGTCTTCCCCATAGTCCTTCGCTCTCGCCCTACGCGCCCCTCGGAAAACCGGAGCAGCAGGCCCTACAGGCGGTGGTCGATCATATCTACGGGCATTTCGTAGACTTGGTGGCCAAGGCCCGGCACCTGCCCGTAGCCGAGGTCGACAAGGCTGCCCAAGGACGGGCGTGGAGCGGCGTCGATGCCTATCATCTCGGTTTGGTCGATGGCTTGGGCGGCATGGCAGAAGCCGAAAAAGCGGCAGCCAAGCTGGCCAAGCTGCCCGCGGGCAAGTACTGGCTCCATTACCTGCCGCGGCCTGCGGGAGAATCGACTCTCCCCCAACTGCGCTCGTGGGCGCTGGCCAGCCTTGCCCCAGATCTCCCGCGCGGCGTGGCCGATGCGGCCCTGCGCCAGGCGCAGCTCTTGCTGCAGTACTCTCGGCCCTATGGGATATTTGCCTATCTGCCCGTCCATACCCGGCTGTCCTGAGCGCAGTAGGCGTCGGCTCATGGCATGGTTTGATCGCTTTGCCGCAGGCGCGGCACCGGTACGCTGATCCTTATGCATCCGGTGCTCACCCTTGGGCCTTTGCGCTTGCCCCTGTGGATTCCCATCACCCTCTTCGCGGCGCTGATGCAGACTTGGCGCACCGGCTTGCAGGCGCGGCTCAAGGGTCAGCTCAGTGCGGGCGCTGCCAGCTTTGCGCGTTTTCTCTATGCCCTGCCCTGGGAATTTCTTGCCTTTGTGCTCCTCTGGGCTGACTTCGGCGGCAACACCCTTTTCCGCCATAGCCCCCTCTCCTTTTGGCTTTATTGCCTTGCCGGGGGCCTGGCGCAGATTCTTGGAACCCTCTTTCTCGTTCGCTCCTTCCATAGTCGCGGGCTGGTGACCGGCACTGCCTATGCCAAAACCGAGGCGGCCCAACTGGTGATCCTCACCACCCTGTTTCTCGGCGCCCAGCTGCATCCACTGGCAATCGTCGGCATCTTTCTGGCGCTAGCGGGGGTCTTGGTACTCGGCGGGCAAGGCTGGGGCATCTTCAGTGCCGGTTTTTGGCGCGGTCTGCTGCAGCCGGCGGCACGCTACGGCTTGGCCGCGGCTTTGGGTTTTGCCCTCACCGCCATCGCCCTGCGTGCCGCCAGCCACGCCCTCGACCCCGCCCTACCGAGCCTGGCCATGGGTTTGTGGATCCTCGTGGTGACCAACTTTCTGCAGACGCTACTGCAAGGGGGTTACCTTTTTTGGCGGCGGCGAGAGCAATGGCAAGAAAGCCTGCGGGGTTGGCGCCTGGCCTGGCCGGTGGGCTTGCTCTCCGCCCTCGGTTCCTGGGGCTGGTTTAGCGCCTTCGTCCTAACCCAAGTCGCCCTGGTGCGGGGTCTGGGTCAGATCGATACCCTACTCGTCTTCCTTTTTGGTCATCACGTCCTCAAGGAGCGTTTGGGGCGGCAGGAGATCGTAGCCATGCTGCTCATCGTCATTGGCGCCCTCTGCATCGTCGCCCCCGACATCCATTGGCAGCCCTGAGCCGGCACCGCCTCGGGAACGGCGGGAACGTAGGAAGCCAATGAGGAAGAGAAGAAGGCTCAGCCCCAGATAAGGCCAGTTGCCAAGGCGGGCGAAGGGCGTTTTGCCGGCCATGGGTTGGATGCTGGCATTGAGGGCACCGTAGCTGAACTGGGGGAGCGCCGCGAGTACCTGCCCAGTGGGCAGGATGACCGAGGTAATTCCGGTGTTGGTGGCACGGATATCCGGCTTTTGCTCCTGCAAAGACTGCATGATGGCCATCTGCAGGGTCTGCGCCGAGGCACTGCTGTGCCCATACCAGGCATAGTCGCTGCTGTTCACCAGAAAGGTGGCGCCCTCCACCACCCCCTTGCGCACGTCGCGGGAGAAAGATTCTTCGTAGCAAATGCTCATCCCGGCGAGTTGCCCGTCCACCGGCAGCACCGAGGACCCCGTACCCGGGGTAAAGCTCCCCAAACCCGGCAGAAAATGATGCACCAAAGGCCCCAGCAGGTGCGGAAAGGGAATGTACTCGCCAAAGGGCACCAAATGCTGCTTGCGATACCAGCGCAGCGGCGCCATGCCATCGATTTCCATGGTCGCATTGTAGTAGCGACCCTGCCCCGCATCCTCGGGAATGCCGATCATCAATACCGCGTGCTTTTTGGCCGACCACTCCTGCAGTTGGTGGATCAGCAAGGGAATCTGCGTCTGGAAGATGGGGAAGGCGGTTTCTGGTAAGACGATGAGTTGGGTGCCCGGCGGACTGGCAATGATCAGGCGCACGTAGCGGTCGAGGATCGCATTGATGCGGTTGGCATTCCATTTTTCGGAGATCGGAACATTTCCTTGCAATAGGCGCACCTGCAGGGGAGCACCAACGGGCTGGGTAAAGCGCTGGGTAGCAGCGAAGAGGGCAATGGCAAAGATCAGCAGAATGCCGGAGATTGCCATCGACCAAACGGCGGCCTCGCGTCGGCGGCTCAGCGCCCAGGCGCCGAGGCTAGCCACCCCGGCCGTCGCCAAGCCCACGCCGTATTGTCCCAACCAGGGGGCATAGCCCGCCAAGAACCCTCCCGTCTGGGTATAGCCGACCGCAAGCCAGGGAAAGCCGGTGGCAATCCGCGCCCGCAGGTATTCGGCAAAGACCCAGAACACCGGCAGCAGCCACCAGCGGGCTGCGGGCGCGAAGCGGCGCGCCAAGCCCATGGCCAAGGCCGGATAGAGGGCACAATAGGCGGCAAGGAGGGCGACGGCGGCGGCGGCCAAGGCCCAATCCATGTGCGCAAAATTGTGCAGGGTGATGGCGAGCCAGTAGACGCCGGAGCAAAAGGCGGCAAAACCAAACAGAAACCCCAAGCCCGCCGCGCGACGGGGGGAACTGCTGCGCTGCACGAGAAAAAACAGCAGCCCAAGCACCACAAAGGCGAGCCACGACTGCTGAAAGGGCGCAAAGGCGAGAGGCCAAAGCGCCCCCATCAGGAGAACGAGGAAGGCAGACCAAGCACGCGCAGGAGCAAAGTTCATGGGGCTTAGAGCCCTGCCTGGGGATCGCGTTCCACTGCCATCACTCCCGCGGCTGGGCTGGGTGAGGAGAGGCGAAAGGTCTGTACTCGCCGCCGATCGGCGCGCAAAACCTCGAGATGCAGGCCCTGCACCGAGAGTTTCTCGCCCACTCGCGGCACATGGCCGAGTTGCCGGCTCACCCAGCCACCGAGGGTGTCGGCGTCTTCATCCTCTAAGTGCACCGCAAAAGCGGCATTGAAGTCTTCCAGCGGAATCAGGGCATTGACCAAATAGTCGCCATCTTCGCGGGGGATGATCATGACATCTTCGTCGATGTCGTATTCATCCTCGATCTCGCCAACGATGATCTCGAGCACATCCTCGATGGTCACCAGCCCGGCCACGCCACCATATTCGTCCACCACCAAGGCCATGTGATGACGACCCGTACGGAATTCATAGAGGAGATGATCGAGGTGCTTGCTCTCAGGGATATAGGTGGCTGGGCGCAGCAGTTCGCGCAGCTCGGGAATGGGGGCGCCTTGGCGGCAGGCGCGCAGCAGGTCCTTGGCAAGCAAGATGCCCTGAACGTCGTCGCGGTCCTCCCCAACCACAGGAAAACGCGAGTGCCCCTGCTCCACCACCCGGGCGATGATCTCCGGCAGGGGGCTGTCGATCTCTACCACTTCCATCTGCGCCCGCGGGATCATCACATCACGCACCGTCAGGTCGCCAATACGAAAGATGCCGTCGATCATCCGCGCCGCCTCGGCGTCGATGACCTCGCGCTCGCTTGCCTCGCGAATCAGCTCGAGCAGGCTTTCCTGATCGTCGACATTACCGCGCAAGGACTGGGTAAAGCGCTCCCACCAACTGCGGGAACGCTCGCTACTTCGGTCTTCACTCATCGCTCTGGGTTCGATACGGGTCGGCCACACCCAATTGGGCCAGTAAACGGGTTTCCAGGGCCTCCATGATCAGCGCCTCGCCCTCCTCCTGGTGGTCGTGACCGAGAAGGTGCAGGGCACTGTGGATCAGCAGGTGCCGGTAGTGATCGCGCAGCGCCTTACCCTGCGCCTCTGCCTCCGCCTGGATTTGCGGCGGACAGAGGAGGATATCGCCCAAGGGACGACGACGCCCCGGCCAGGCCTGGACAGGCGCTGGGAATGAGAGACAGTTGGTGGGCTGAGGACGACCACGAAACTCCCCATTGACCGCCGCCATTTCGCTACTGCTCAGAAATTGTAAGGAGATTTCCAGACTGCCATCGACACTCGGATACTCCGCCAGGACCACGGCGAGGGCGGCGCGCAGCAGGCGCCGGGAAGGAATCGTTGCCTGCTCGGCGGCGTCGAGGGCGGGGCTGCACTGCCAATAGAGATAAAAACGTGGCCCGTTCATGACTGCCCGGTGCCGCGATCGTAGGCCTGGACGATGCGCCCGACCAAGGGGTGGCGAATCACGTCGGCACTCTGGAAAAAATTCATCGAGACGCCCTCGACGTTGGCGAGGATGTCGATGGCCTGCACCAGACCCGAGGGATGGCCGCGGGGCAGATCGACCTGGGTTACATCGCCGGTTACCACTACCTTGGCGCCAAATCCCATACGGGTGAGGAACATCTTCATCTGCTCCGGTGTGGTGTTCTGCGCCTCGTCGAGGATGATGAAAGACTCGTTGAGGGTGCGCCCACGCATATAGGCCAAGGGGGCCACTTCGATGATCTGCCGTTCCATCAGTTTGGCGACCTTCTCAAAACCGAGCATCTCGTAGAGGGCGTCGTAGAGGGGGCGCAGATAGGGATCGACCTTGTCGGCCAGACTACCCGGCAGAAAGCCCAGGCGCTCCCCGGCCTCTACCGCCGGACGCACCAAGACTAGGCGCTGCACTTGTTGTTTGTCGAGCTGTTCGACGGCGGCAGCCACGGCGAGATAGGTCTTACCCGTGCCCGCCGGCCCAATACCAAAGGTGAGATCGTGGGCACGGATGGCCTGGAGATAGCGCCGCTGCCGTGGACCGCGCCCGTGAATCCAGCCCTTGCGGGTGAGGATACCGGCAATTTGCGTGGCATCGAGATCGCTTTCCGACTCCAAGCGCTCCGCCTGAATGCAGTGGTGCACCCATTGTTGGCTCAGCGACCGTCCCTGGCGTAGCTGCGCGTAGAGCTTGCGCAGCACCTCGACGGCCGCGGTCACCTCGCTCTCCCCACCACTCAAATGAAAGCGCTCGCCGCGTGGCGAGATCACCACCCCCAGACCGCGCTCGATTTGTTTCAGGTGGATGTCGAGTTCGCCGGCCAGTGCTGCCAATTCGCTGCTCGTCGCCCCGGTAGCAACAAACTCCCGATGCTCCGTTGGCGAATCTGGCGCCGCCGACTCGGGCACGGCCGGCCTCAGCCCGTGGCGCGCACGGCCGCCAAGCGCCCGCGCAGGCTATTGGGAAGGGCCTCGGTGATTTCCACCGCCACCATCTGGCCAACGAGACCCGCAGGCCCGGCAAAATTGACCGAGCGATTACAACCGGTTTTGCCCGTCCACTCCTCGGCGCTGCGCCGCGACGGACCGGTAACCAGCACTTCCTGCACGCTGCCCACCAAGGCCCGGCTGTAGTCCTGGGCAAGCTGGTTGATCCGCGTCTGTAGAATGTGCAGGCGCTCGTCCTTGACCGCCTCGGGGACTTCATCCTTGAGCTTGAGGGCCGGGGTATTGGGCCGCTGGCTGTACTTGAAAGAAAAAGACTGGTCGAAACGCACTTTCTCGATGAGATCCATGGTCGCCTGGAAATCGGCATCCGTCTCGCCGGGAAAACCCACGATGAAGTCAGAAGACAGACGAATACCCGGCCGCGCCTCCTGCAGGGCAGCAACCTTTTCGAGGTAAGCGGAGATGCTGTGCTTGCGATGCATGCGCCGCAGAATACGATCGGAACCGCTTTGCACCGGCAGGTGCAAGTGCGGCGCCAACACCGCAAGGTCGTGATGGGCAGCAATGAGGCGTTCGTCGAGATTATTGGGGTGCGAAGTGGTGTAACGCAGGCGGCGCAGCCCCGGCAGGGCGGCCAAACGCCGCAGCAGGTCGGCAAGATCGGCATCGCCAATCAAGCCCGATGGCGCGCGATAAGCATTGACGTTCTGCCCGAGCAGGGTAATTTCTGCCACCCCTTGCTCCAGGAGCTGCCGCACCTCGCGCACGATCTCCGGCAGCGGCCGGCTGTATTCGCGGCCCCGGGTATGGGGCACGACGCAGAAGGTGCAGAATTTGTCGCAGCCCTCCTGGATGGTTACGAAGGCCGACGCGCCCTGCCGCCCGGGACGCTCGGGCAGGCGGTCGAACTTTTCCAACTCCGGAAAACTGAGATCGACCTGCGGCTGCGCCTCGGCAAGACGGGCATCGATGAGGTCTGGCAAGCGATGCAAGGTCTGCGGTCCAAAAACGATGTCGACAAAGGGCGCACGCCGCCGCAGGCGTTCGCCTTCCTGGCTCGCAACACAACCACCCACCGCAATCAGCGGCTGCGGATTGCGCTCTTTCAGGGGGCGCCAAAAGCCAAGCTGGGTGTAGACCTTGTCTTCCGCTTTTTCGCGGATCGAGCAGGTATTGAGGATGAGAAGATCCGCCGCCTCGGGATCATCGACCAAGGTCAGGCCATGACTGGTGTGCAGCAGCTCGGCCATACGCTCCGAGTCGTACTCGTTCATTTGGCAGCCAAAGGTTTTGATGAAGAGATGCTGCAAGTTCGCTTCCAAGACTCCCTTTCAGATCGTCATCATACGAGGCACTCCCAGGGCTGGCAAGGAGATGTATGCGTCCACCACCTTTGGCACTGTGGTAGATGTTGGAGGAGGAAGGATAGCGGTGGTTTCTGTCCGAGTCGATGGTGTGGCCGTTCGGC
>NZ_JAVRKK010000068.1:0-11440 GCF_031962545.1 Candidatus Igneacidithiobacillus taiwanensis | reverse complement strand
ACAACGCCGAACGGCCACACCATCGACTCGGACAGAAACCACCGCTATCCTTCCTCCTCCAACATCTACCACAGTGCCAAAGGTGGTGGACGCATACATGCGCTTGCG
Organism: Candidatus Igneacidithiobacillus taiwanensis; assembly: GCF_031962545.1. Taxonomy (NCBI): domain Bacteria; kingdom Pseudomonadati; phylum Pseudomonadota; class Acidithiobacillia; order Acidithiobacillales; family Acidithiobacillaceae; genus Igneacidithiobacillus; species Candidatus Igneacidithiobacillus taiwanensis. Next base: position 11,332 of record NZ_JAVRKK010000068.1, on the reverse strand, counting down.
GGCCTGCATCCTCCAGTTATAGAATGCAGGTTCTCTGGTGACTGTAGCTCAGCAGGTAGAGCCCCGGATTGTGATTCCGGTTGTCGTGGGTTCGAGCCCCATCAGTCACCCCAACAAAATCAAGGCTCTGGGCAATAGTCTAGGGCCTTTTTCTTTGCCCGATTGCGTTATTGCGATGCTGGTGCGCCAGCCCCCAAGGCTTGAGCAAAGATCGCGCAGTAGTTTCCCTTGCTTCCATTCTTGAAAACGGTGGAACATCACGCTCCGGCACACAAGCTTGTTCGAGCGTGCGGGGGCTGATCATTCACGCTATAGTTCGGTCACCCATAGCCGCAAATACCTTTGTTAGAAACGATGATTGACGATCTCCTACGTCGATTCGCAAATCAGACAGGCAGGCTGACTTCACGCGATAGCGATGAATATCTCCGCCACGAAATCCTGATGACCTGCGTGCAACGCCATCCGCATCTGCAGCATGGAGAACTGCAACGCAGCATTACTCCTAGCCAATGGCTCGCCTGGTTGCAAGAGCAAGCGGGGTGGAGATCGGTGATGCTGTCGGGTAGCCTGAATCTTGCCTGGCACGAAAATTCCGGCACTTTCCTTGCCACAAAATTTTTGCTCCGAAATCTCGATGCCGAGCGCTCAGAAAGAATATTACGGCGACTTTTTGCCGAGCGCAGCGAAGACCTTGATCTACACCCCAGCGCGCAAATTGAAATCTGGGGAGCCGTAGACGACGTAACTCATTGGATAAGCGCACTTCAGGATAGATTTCCCGCTACTGGACCGCAAATTCGCTGGGTATATGACCTGGAGGAGACACCGCTACGGCTACCGCTCTACGAAAAGCAGCAACCTCGCGACAGCATGTATCCATTTTTACGCGAAATCGGCATTGGCTTGCATGACTTTTATCAAAGATACGAGGCTTCCGAGGCCTCTATTCTTCTCCTAATTGGGCCGCCAGGAACTGGAAAAACAAGCTTCATCCGAGGATTTTTACACGCCACACAAAAAGATGCCATCGTTTCCTACGATCCAAAAATTTTGGAAAAGGATAATATTTTTTCCGACTTTTTGGCCGGCAATGCTGATGTTTTGGTGATAGAGGACGCCGATGAGCTATTACGCCAGCGTGAAAACGGTAACACACTGATGCATCGCTTTCTGTCTCTCGGCGATGGACTGGTCAAAATCCCACGAAAAAAAATGATTTTTTCCACCAACATTGAGAGTATCAGTCGCGTTGATCCTGCCTTGTTGCGCCCGGGACGCTGCTTTGCCACCCTCCACTTTCGCGCCCTCACGCCGGCGGAGGCGCAGCAAGTGGCCAAAGAATTTGATCGATTGCCAGCGCAGTTTCCAACAGGCAAAACGCAATATAGCCTTGCCGAAATCCTCGCAGAGACCCCTACCGATAGTCAGTCGGCAACGCATCCGGTGCCCTTCCGAGCAGGATTCCGCTAATCATTTGCAAGCCTGCAAGGGGCGCACACAATGACTACCAGTGCTAACTTGCTGTTCATCGGAAATATGCGCAAGGAGAAAAGTCATGTGGAGCATCTTGAAAGGCCTCTTCGGTAGCAACGATAACAGTTCGACATCGCAGCAGAGCAGCATGGGGCACGATGACGGCTGCGATATAAACCCGGCCACCGGCCTGCCAATGATTGGTGGCTGCGGCGGCATAGACGTGGAAGGCAATCCTTACGGGACCGACCTCAACGACGACTATTCCAGCACATCCTCCTGGGATGATTTCAGTACCAGCAGCTTCGATGACAGCTGGAGCAGCCTCGGTAACGATGACTGGACGAGCAGTTCCAGCTGGAATGATTAAGCTCGGCTTACCGCGATATTGGCAAGAGCCAGGGAAATATTGTAGCCTCAGTTTGAAACGATAACCGCAAAACATGGCCACGTATTCCAGGCTTGGCACGCCTGGACTCCCTCCGTGGACGGAGCGTAAGGATTCGCACCCAAGGGAGTTAAAGAGAATGCTGTTTTCCTTCTTTTATGGCAAAAAGCGCCAAGTCACAGGCCGTATTTCGGCACGGGGCGTGCGTAGGCGGCCAGCCGACCTGAGCCCCACTTTCAACTTTACGTCGGGGAGATCATCTTCCCGGTACACCGTCCAAGCTTCGTCTTCTCCTTACTGCCTCAGCAGGTAACTTCTTGGGAGTAATTATGCGCAGCGCACCAGAGCACCTCAGTCCACCAACACTCCGTTCCATCCAGCTCCATAGTATCCCACCCGAAAAATTTGCTTGTACCCTAATCACTCCTTTGTACGGCGGTGGTGTGGAGGCAGGAAAGATCGATATTTCCATGCCGATCCGGGCCACAAGTATCCGCGGGCAACTTCGATTTTGGTGGCGCATCACCAACCGCAAACGATTTTCAGGCGCAGAAAAAGATCAGAACATGTTTGCGGCCGAACGAGAAATTTGGGGTGGACTAGGCAAAGACGATGATTTGAGCGCAAGCAAAGTCGATATCCGCGTCACGGATATTCATATTCATCAAGCGCCGGCTGCGGCGGCACGATATGATAGAAAGAAAGATAACAACCAGTATGAGACTTCTCCCCATTGGGAATCTTGGGCAGGAGGCACTAAGGCGGGAGGGTATGTGCTATTTCCAGCACAAGGAAAGGCCTTAAAAACAGCTATACAAACAGAACCTAGCAAACTACTGAAGCCAGGCAGCGTTTCTTGGTCCCTAGAAATTCGTTTTAGTGATGATTGCCCTGCGGAGTCCAGAGAACAAGTCTTGACGGCGCTACGCTGGTGGGCCTCTTTTGGCGGTATAGGAGGGAGAACACGCCGAGGGTTGGGCGCAGTTCGAGTGGAGAATCTTGCGCCGGTGAGTAAGGAAGAAGTCAAAGAGCACGGCTGTACGTTGGTTCTGCAGGAGCCAGCACCACAGGAGAAAGCGCATGAATCAGCAGTCGAGGCTTGGAGAGCGGCCATAAAAGCCCTTCGCGAATTTCGCCAAGAAGCGGGCATTGGGCGGAATAAGGGATCGGGGCCGAATCGTCCGGGGCGAAGTCGATGGCCGGAAGCGGATGCCATTCGGCGAATTACCCACAAAAATTCTCGGGAGCACCAACCGACACATCCCGCGGGCAACATCTTTCCTCGAGCGGCTTTTGGTCTCCCTATCATTTTCCAGTTCAAAAAAGATGAACGCAGTAGAGATGATCCCGAGCAACATAGCCTGCAACCAGAAAACGCGGAACGTCTTGCTAGTCCCATTATCCTGAGACCCTATTGGGATGGCAGCAAGTGGCGCCCAGCGGCACTGTACTTGGGCAAAGAAACTACTAAATTGATACTGCGTGGACCGAGAGGGGACAATCCAGTGAAAGAATGGCCGGAGGACGGCGAGCAGCGCAAAACTGCGATTCAGGAAATCCATCCCATTCAAATGGTTGCAAAGAAGCATCCGGGAAAAATCGCCTCCCCTCTAGCCGCTTTTCTAAACTATTTCAAAAAGCCAACAGATTATTCTGAGGGATAAAATCCATGCCGACATTACTTGAAATTTCTTTTGGGCCGGTACAAAGTTTCATTGCTGCGGCAAGGCGCACCGCCGACCTTTGGGCTGGCTCGCGCATCCTTTCTGCAGCAGTTCGCTCTGCCGGGCGAGAGCTATTGTCCGCTGGTGCTACACTGATTTATCCAGACCCTCTGCGCGTCGAACAGGAAAACTCTGAGCAAAGCAATCTCTCCAACGTACTGTTGGTTGAAGTCCCAGATGGTACCAACACCTCGCAGCTTGCGAAGCAGGCTATCTTAGCCGCGCGCCGAAGCATCACCGAGCTTGGAGAAGAGGTTTTGCGTAAGTTCCCAGAGTTGCGCCAAGATCTTTTTCGCACGCAATTACAAGATGCCTTGGAGGCATTTACTGCCTGGGCCGAAATGTTACCGGCAGAGAGCTACTCAAGCACTTACAAAAAACTAAAGACGACTTTCTCACAACGAAAAAACACTCGCGAATTTTTACCTGCAGCCATTATCCACAATAATCTCCCAAAAAACTCCCTAGACGGTTTGCGAGAGACGGTTTTACCAGAGCAGCAAAATAGCAATCAACTTCGGCGCGGAAAATGGCGTAAGTTGCGCTTGGGTAGGGGTGAACAGCTGGATGCACTGGGTGTACTAAAGCGTTTTATAGGCAGTAATTCTGACGCCCATTTTGTCGCTCTGACTCGTATAGCTGCACACGATTGACTGGCAAGCATTGCCAAAACGCAGCCAGAGACCCTCGCGGAATTGCGCGAGGCGTACGAAAAACTGGTACCCCTGGGTCTCGCTTCGCGCTGCCCCAGTAATGGCGGTCAATATGACAATTTCGCCTACGACGCCGCGTTACTTTATCCCGAAAGGTTACAAATCGCTCATACCGAAGCCGAATTGTGCGACGAACCTGCAGAATGCCGGTCCGCACTCCAACAACTGGAAAAAATTCTACAAGTCATTTGGCGAACCTTTGGTCGCCCTCTACCCTATGCTGCGCTGCTTCTCGCAGACGGTGACCGCATGGGAAAATTTATTGCTGCTGCGCAGGATAAGAGTCATCACTCCGAGCTGACTCGCGCTCTCGCAGGCTTTGCCGATCGTGCAATTCTTATTTTACGCGAGGCGGGTGGACAGGCCATCTACGCCGGCGGCGAGGATGTAATGGGCTTACTCCCGCTTTCCTCGACATTACACGCCAGCCAACGCTTAGCAAACGAATTCCGCAGCTTCATAAGCAAAATTTCACAAACCATAAATCAAGAGTCGGGAATAACGCATTTACCCACCCTTCGAGTTGGCGTTGCCATCGCCCATATTCAACAACCATTGGGGCAAATACGAGCCTATGCCGAGTCAGCGGAAAAATTTGCCAAGGGCGCTGCGGGCACCGACGCTCAAGGCGATGCCCTGGGTCTGAGTCTGCACATTCGTGCCGGCCACAAACTTTCTTGGCGTCTTCCTTTTTCGCAATCCGAGGATTTCGAAAGTCTGGAACAATGGATCAACGATTTTTCGGCTGGCAATTTCTCCACTCGCCTTGGATACGATATGCGTGCTTTATCTGATCGTATCGAATTGCAGCAGCTTCCCGCCGGTCTGGTTGATTCAGAATTTCACCGTCTTTTGCACAAGGCACAGCAAAGCGGTGGCGGTACAGAGTTGAGCCAAGATGGTCGTCAGCGCTTACAGAAACGACTTGCCCAACTGACCACACCGGAAAAGCACAACGGCCAAGCCACCGGCGCTCTTCGCCGCTTGGGCGAAGAGTTGATTCTCGCTCGCTGGCTGTCGGCACACCAACAGGGCGACTTACTGGCAGGAGAACGCCAATGACATATTTTTATCACATCGATCCAGCCGCTCCTTTGGTATTCCGCTCTGGGCGTCCCTTCGGGACCGGTAGTCAGGAATCCGCCCGATTTCCCTGGCCATCCGCGCTCGCCGGCGCTCTACGCACGGCGTGGATGCGGGGGCAAGGCGATACGGCTTTTCGTAACACCGCACTAGCAATGCAAATCCCCGTTGCCGGCCCCTTTCTCATTGATCCGAGTAATCGCCTTTATGTACCTAAGCCTGCCGACGTCGTCATAACCGTCTCTGAAGACGACGATACAAATCAAAAGCGGGTTCATCGTCTACTTCCGGGAACATTTCCAGAGCATTGTGGCAGCGACCTTCCCGAAGGCCTGCAACCCGTTGTCGCTGAGGATGATTTTGTTGGAAAGCCGCAAAAGGTCGCTAGTTTCTGGCCCCTAGATGCAATCCTCCCCTGGGATGGGGGAGCTCAACTTCCTGATGACCTTCTCCAAGCCGAAGCAGAGCCGGCACCCTTGCGGCTACGGCGCCAGAGTACACATATAGGGTTGGACCGGCAGCGCCGCGCAGCCAGAGAATCGCAGATTTTTCAGCTGGAATCCCTAGACTTTGGACGAGAACGTCTACCAGGGGGCTTCGCCAGTGGATCATGGCGATTAGGTGCGGGCTTTGGCGAGGTCTTGCCCACTGGTCTCTTGCAACTGGGTGGGGAACGTCGTCCTGCTTGGGTAGAGGAGAGTGATAATCCACACGTACTCATGCCCGAGAATTTGCAACAGAGCATAGATGCTACCACTCATTTTTCTCTGAGCTTGTGTACACCCGCGCTACTGCGCGACGGTTGGAAACCTGGATGGATTCAGTCCGATCTCGTTGGCGATTTTCCAGGTATCCCGGGCTTGCGACTCCGTCTTCGTGCCCTTGCTTGTGAGCGGTGGCAGGGAATTTCGGGGTGGGACCTTGCCAGACAAGAACCCAAACCAACGCGTCGGGCCGTGCCCGCCGGAAGCACGTACTGGTTTGAAATTTTAGAAAAACCCTCCGGCGACTGGGCGAAAAAGTTGTGGCTCAGCAGCATATCCGACGAAGAGCAGGACCGCCGAGACGGATGGGGCCTCGTCTATCCGCGCATTTACACACAATCCGCCAAACCTGAACACCAGTGAAAGGAATGACTCCATGAAAACCTCTCTCTTCCACGTACAAGCAATTTCCCCAGTTCACGTCGGTGTCGGTCAAGCCATTGGCGTGGTCGACCTGCCGATTGCACGAGAACGCGCAAGTAACTTACCCATGATTCCCGGCTCAGCCATCAAGGGTGTGTTGCGCGACATCTTTGCTGCGGATCGCGGTCTCCAAAAAACGTTATTTGGCCCCGAACAAATCAGTAAAAATGACGATAGCCATGCTGGCGCTCTGGTCTTTGGCGATGCCCTGTTACTAGCCTTGCCGGTCCGTTCTCTTATCGGCATGGTAAGTTTCGTTACCTCGCCGTTTCTGCTATCTCGTTACCAACAAATTGCAAAACGTTGTGGCCTATCCTCGCTTCCTGCCGTACCAAGCATAGAGGAGGAAAACGGTGCGCTGATCACGACAAGCGCGCGCAACATCGCGTACGTCGGGGAGCAAGAGGAAGGCACCGTAGTCCTCGAAGACCTGGATCTTCGGGCGAGCAAATCCAGACTCGCCGACGATTGGTCGGACTGGATCTGTGGACAGTTGCACGACCATGATTGGCAGCAACATTTTCAAGCCCGCTTTGTCATCGTTTCCGATGCCGTCCTGAGTTTCCTCGCCGATACTGGCACAGAAATACGTAGTCGGATACGCATCGATGATCAAAAACGTACCGTAGCCAGGGGCGCTCTTTGGTACGAAGAGAATTTACCAGCAGAGAGTATTCTTTTCGGCTTGCTAGGTTTTGATGATCCCTTTGATGGCAACCAAATAGACGTACAGACCGCATTTCGCGAACACGTCCAAGAACACACGCTCATCCAAATTGGTGGAAAGGCTACCGTTGGCCGCGGCTTGGTCCGCTTCTTAGCATAGGAGAACAATCCATGATACTCCGCCAATCTGCCATCGCTGCCCATGCAATAGAATGTGTGCAAAGAGCCCAGGACGATCCAAAGATTTTTGCCGAGTACGGTACTCGCGCAAATAGTTTCCCGAGCATGATCGTACAGGTAGGGCTAGCGCAGGCGCTCGGTTTTCTCCGCGCCAAATCGGGCGATAACACCTCGTTAGCAAAAGCCTACAATCGTTACTACACGGATCTTTTCGAGTTGACAAGAATTGCCATTCCCGATGCACCTGAAGATCCGGATAGATTTTATCATCACGTACTGCGCGCGGAGCTCGGGGAGTATCGCCGCCTCAGTCAAACGATCCTAGACGCCAGCGTCTGGCTAAAGAGGATCTACCAAGGTACCGATAAACGAGGGGGAGAGTAATGAGCCTCGGAAGACACCAAATCAACGCCATACACCGTGCCCTCGCCCCCGGTAGCGAGGTTCATCCCGGATTACGTCTGGCACATGGGCTTAGCGAGTGGCCAAACGCGGCCGAGGCACACAGCAAGCACGATCTGATACGGTCGGTCGCCAGGATCAAAACGCCAGATTTTTACCGGCAAGCATTACAACGCTGGAAAAATCTTACTGGAGACCGGCAGCGCTTCTGTGGGTTTGAACTCGCGCTCCATCAACGTCTATATATTGGCGTTACCCGCGACAATCCCGTTGAGACTGGTGTCACGGTCTCCCATAGTTATGGCATGCCGATCATTCCAGGCTCGACGGTGAAGGGTCTTGCCCGCGCCAGTGCAGAGTATATCGAACGACAAACTGGCGAAATACGCCGTGACGTGATTGCATGGCTCTTTGGTGAAGGTGGTGATGACGGGGAGAGCGGTGGTATTTACTACCACGATGCTTGGTGGTGCGGTAATAGCGATACGCCTTTTGTGCCGGAAATCGTAACCCCACACCACACCGAGTATTACCAGAACGGTCGCAAAGCAGCCAGTGATATGGATAGCCCCATACCGGCGCCACAGATTGCCGTACAGGGTAGTTTCTATTTTGTTGTCGAAGGTGCCCCCGAGTGGACAGCAGTGGCTGCAGCGTTACTGCGAGCTGGGCTTTCGCAGTGGGGTGTGGGAGGTAAAAAGAGCTCTGGCTACGGTAGATTTCGGCTCGAACCATGAGAGTTTTTCTCTTCAACACTGCCATCCTTACGGACTATGGCCTCTGGCGCCTGCGGGGTCCGCTTACGGTAGAGGAGGCTAGAATAATTCTGGCCAAGGGGTTTCATTCCGCCATTGGCCATCAGGCGACGGCAGATTTTCTTTCCGAAACGTTGGCTCAGCCTATTCCCGTCGCACGGATCAACGCTCACCTGGATGCGGGAGATAGGGCGCTCGTTTTCCGTCTGGAGGAGCGCCAGCGCGAAGGACACCTTCTAACCAAAGCCGAATTACGAGAAGCGCAATCCTCCTTCGCTCTTCTCGAGCGGCTGGAATAAGTTATGCAGCCCAAATTCGCCACACATCTGGTCTTGGTATCCGACCAACCCGTTCCGAGCTTGTTGCCCCTGCTCGATCCTGATCTTGGTGCCCAGTCCGTACTGCTGGTTGCCACTCCTGCCCGGCAGCGCCACGCGCAACACCTTGCCGAGGCCCTACGCTCTACCAACTTAGAGGTATCACCCGTTGTCATTCTTGAACAAGCCTACGATATTACTTATCTATATCACATCTTCAGACAGTTGATCGCCAACTACCCTGCCAATAGCGTCGCGGCCAATATTTCAGGCGGAAATAAACTCATGAGTATTGCCGCTTACGAGGTTTGCAAAGAAAACAGGCAGGGTATCTACTACATCAACATTGAAACCGATTCGGTACAGTGGATATATCCGCAACATTCGCACAATCACCCCCTAAGAGCCCCACTACGCCTAGAAAACTATCTACATGCTTGCGGTGTAGAGTTGGAGTCCATATCCCGCCCCGACACGACGAGGGCATGGCTCCACATTGCCAGAGAACTGCTCCGCGACAGCAAACTACGCTCCTATGTGTATCACCTACTCCATAATCCAGATGCCATGCCAAATTATCTCCGCGATAGGGCAAACAGAATTTACCTACCGCAGCTCGTAAACGCCAAATTGATTAGCAAACATGCAGATAATTTAATTCCCTACAGCAAAGACGCAAAGGCTTTTTTGGGCGGTTTATGGCTCGAGATTCTAGTTTATGAATTACTGCAAGAGCATAGTAAAAATATACAAGACATTGCCCACAATCTGAAGGTGCGATGGCTTCCCGACGGTGCCTCCGAGAGCGTTTTTAATGAGTTCGACATAGCCGTTCTGAGTCAGAATACGCTGATCCTGGTCGAGTGCAAATCCGGGAGCACAAAGACCCACGCCGATGAACTCCGCAAAGTCATTTTCCAACTTGGGCGCAGTAGGCAAAAGCTTGGAGGTCTGCGCGGCAAGGCGGTGCTCATTTCCTTGCATGAGCTGTCGGCAAGCCTTGTTTCACGTTGCCAAGACAATGGTGTAGTACCAATTACCGGAAATGGTATTTCGGATTTACGCGCAAAACTCATTGCTCTCATAGAAGGAGAACATCCATGACGGCAGGAGAGATAGTTTGGGACATCCTAGATAAAATTGCAACGATCATGGATATCATCGTTGGCGGCGTTGCTCTTTGGGGATTGCTATTTCCTACCAACTTCTGGAGCAATATCCGCAAACACCTTCGCGGCAATATCCATCAAGGCGGCGAAGAAGTCGATAATATAAATGCCGATGGCATCATATTTACCGTTAGCAAAAAAGATACGCCCATCTGGACCATGAAAAGGGCAAATCCGCAACGCGTCTACCTTATTGGCAGTCAGCAGACCATGGAAGCCGTAAACAGCATCAAAGATTTTGCTCATAGCAAAAATATTGTTGTTTCAGATGAAGAACTAAAAGATGTAGACAACGTCAGTGAGGCAAAACAGTTGGTCACTCACGCTATCGAGCAGCTTCGACAACATGGTTGCAAAAAGATCGTCATTGACGTTACCGGCGGCAAAACGCCGATGAGTATCGGGGCATTCCAAGCGGGTGACGAGGCCGATTTGACTGTCATTTACGTTACCGCCCCATTCGACCAAGCCCTTAAGAAACCGAATCTGGACAGTGCCCGCATCTATGTGATTCGCGAAGGGCAATATGGAGAGCAAAGAGGAGAATGAGCACTATGCGTTGGATCTCGACCCTACCCGAGAGCACTCCCCAACCTCCTCCGACTGCCGCAGTGCAGAGCCTAGAGGAAAGTTGGTCCACATTTCCGATCGTCCGCCTGCGCTTCACACTACGCTCCCAGGGTCTATCTATTCCCGCCTTTCATGCCTCCGTTTGGCATGGAATGATCGGCGCCCGATTGCGGGAAATCGACCCGCTCGCCTATCTCGCTATCTGGGAAAAGGAGCAGAGCGCCCCCTATGCTCTGCGCGCGCCCATTGGTCCCACCAAGATTTCCGACGGCGACACACTCTTTGTTGAAATCACTTTGTTTGGTCAAGCCATTGCACATCTTGCCAGCGTACTGGCTGCGGTCGATGCGGCCAGTTCTTCCCTGGGGCAAGTAGTGCACCAGGGACAACGGGGCCGCGCTATTATCGAAGAAATTTACTCCGTGACCCCAACGGGAATTCGCCCCGTTCGCCTACTTAGCGAAACAGAGCTAAGCGCCTTGCAAATCCTGGCCGGCACCATCTTGCAGGCTGTTCCCAAGCATCCAACGGCCGCTGTCCGACTCATCCTTGATGCCCCCCTACGCCTAAAGGATAACGGACAATTCATTACGCAACATCCAAGGGCCGGCTCAAAAATGAAGTGCAACACCTTTGGTCCAAGGAGACTGGAGGTGAACAATGGGCAACCACTATCAGCACTTGAGTATGGATGAGAGAAAC
>NZ_JAVRKK010000067.1:0-11475 GCF_031962545.1 Candidatus Igneacidithiobacillus taiwanensis | reverse complement strand
CTAGATCAGATCTTCCCTAACGACAGCCACCTGCTCGGCCTCAAGTTTCACGATTCTCTTGGTCAGGCAAAGCTCGATACCCAGTCCCTTGCCGACCAAGCGCAAGCGGTAGTGCATGCAGTGCGTAGCGCCGCCGAAGCGATAGCCGAGAACCGCGAACTTGCTGCCAACACCCTGCACGACGTGCAGTTGGGCAACGAACGTCTGTCGGAGCTGATTGGTGAGATGGACTTGGTGGAGCGGGCCATCGATGGCATGGGCAAGACGGTACGCAACTTTCTCGAGCAGACCCGCACCATTACCACCCTTGCTGTCAAGGTGCAGGAAATTGCCAAGCAGACCAATTTACTCGCCCTCAATGCCGCCATCGAGGCCGCGCGCGCCGGCGAGCATGGTCGCGGTTTTGCGGTCGTAGCCGATGAAGTCAAAAAACTGGCACAGAGCTCTGCCCATGCCGCTTCCGAAATCCGCGAGGCCGCTAATAGCATCAACGGTGGCGCCAGCCGCGTCGAGGCAGATGTCAGCTCGAGCATCCAACATCTGCGGCGCGGCGGGGATTCCCTCGAGACCGTTGCCGAGGTCCTGGGCATGGCTAACCAGTCGGCACAAAAAACCCGAGACAACATCATCAGGATCGTGAGCGGTAGCACCCAAGAGATTGCGGCAGCAGAGGCCATGGGCAGCCACATGCAGGCCCTGACGGATTCCATGCAAAGCTTTGCCGGCAGTTTTGCCGAGATTCGGACCTGCCTCAACCGCATCCAACAACATCTGGAGCAGTCCACCGAAGCCGCAATGCAGGATGCGCCGACCCTGGCGGTGCGGCTCACCACTGCCAAGAGCGACCATATCCGTTGGGTGGGCAAGGTGCTCGAGACCATCAGCACCGGTAGCACAAGCCCTGGGGCCGAGGAGCTCAAAGATGAGCATCAGTGCCGTCTGGGCCGCTGGATGGATAGCCTGGAGGGTCATCCGCTACTCGCATACCCCGAATTTACCGCCCTGCAACAGGTACATCCGCAGGTACACAAGCTGGGTCTGCGCATCGTGCAGGCGGTGCGCGAGCACGATTGGAACACGGCCAAAAAGGGAGCGAGCGAATTGCGAGAGCTCAGCCAACTCGTGCAGAACCAACTCGACAAGCTACGCGCTCGCATCCTAAACCCCGAGGAGTAATGGATGGCGCGCCAAGAACCGGTCGCCGAGGAAGAAGCCGAGGTCTCTTCGCCGCCGGCACGCTGGCCGCGCTTTCGTCTCTGGGCCATCAGCCTTGCCGGTGGCATCGCTGCCGCCAGCGGCACCCTGTTATTGCCGCCGCCGATTTCTCTCGACGCCCCCTTTTGGGCACCCTATGCCCTAGATGTATTGCGCTTTCTTGTGCTCTGGTATCTTTCGCGGGTGCTTGTACGCAGTTTCTTTACCTTGGCGGAATGGCTCTTCGATACCCTGTTTCCGCCACCGACGATTTCCCGCAACGACGGATAAGTTACGTGCTTGAACCGCGTTGTCGGCCCACCCACCAGTCTCTGCCCATACCAAAAACCGTACATGCCGCGGCCAGCAGCAGCAAATCGGCTATCCAGCGCCAGCGGACCCAATTGCAGAGAGTTGCTAGATGCAGCAGGGTTTCCGCACCAACGCTCGGCCCATTGAGGGCTAACTGCGCCTTGGCATTGGTCTCGAAAACTACCCCAAGGTAGCGCAAGACCATGAGCAGCAAAGCCAGAGAAAAAAGACCCAGACCGGTATAAATCCAGCCCGAACGCCGGCGCCAACGCATACTTCAGATGCCGCGCCAGGCATGCAGTTGCTGCATGGCTGCCTGCAGCAACTGCTCCGCACGTTCCGCCGATGCCGCCTCGACATAGCAGCGCAATTCTGGGGCATTGCCCGAAGGACGCAGGTGCAGGATCTCATCCGCGGCGCTGCGCATACGCACACCATCGGTCAGATCGCGATCCTCGGCGGTGAAGCGCAAATCGACAAAATCCTGGTTGAACGCCGCCAGACCCGTCTCGGCATCGCAGTAGCGGGCCAGCAGCGCGCGACTCTTTTCGGCGGGGAAATCCTGCACCCGGTCGCTGACGGTAAATCGCTGCGGTAGCTCCTGCAGCAAACTGGCAAGGGGCTTTTTGCGGCGCGCTGCCGCAATCAATGCTGCCAGCATGGGCAAGATGGCGTCCCGGGTGGGCAACGGGTGCAGTTCCCTTCCCTCTTCTTGTAAGCGCGAGGCCAGAAGAAAACCGCCATTGGCCTCATAACCAACCACGCGCTCTGCGCCTTCAGCCAACAGTTCTTCCATGCCGGCAATGACATAGGGCGAGCCGATGCGCGTGCGCCGGGTACGCGCAAAGCGCCCACTGCGCTCGAGTCCGGTATTGCTGGAAATTGGCGTAACGACGGCATCGGCAGCCAGTAGGGCAGCACAAACCTGGCCGAGCTGATCGCCGCGCCACCACATCCCCTCGGCATCGGCAAGCATCGGCCGATCGGCATCGCCGTCGGTACTCAGCAAGGCATCGAGGCGATGTTGGGCTACCCAATCCTTGGCCAGGGCACGATCTTCGGGCCGCAGGGCCTCGGTATCCATGGGGACGAAGGCCTCGGAACGGCCCAGCACTACCACATCCGCCCCCAAGGCCCGCAGCAGTTCCGGGAGCAGGTCGCGGGCAACCCCCGAATGCTGGTACACGCCAACCCGCCACCCCTGCAGCGGCGTGCCAACAAAAAAATCGAGATAACGACGGCGATACTGTTCGAGACCGCTGGGGTCCGCCGACGGAAGCTGCGGCCGCTGATGGAGTTGTCCTGCAGCGGAGAATCGCTGCCCATCAAAGGGCGGCAGGGCAGCGAGAATACCGGCTTCGTCCGCCTTGCTGAGTTCGGCCTGCGGGCGATTGAATTTGATGCCATTGCGATCAAAGGGGATATGGCTGCCGGTCACCATCAGCGACGGCACGCGGGCGCGGAAACCCGCGTAGGCCAGGGCTGGCGACGGGATTCGCCCCAAGTAGCGCGGCGCCCCGCCCACATCGAGCACGCCCTGCCAAGCGGCCTCGAGGATCTCCGTCGTGCTCGGGCGCAAATCCCCAGCCAGCAGTACCTCCATACCCGGGGCAAACTCTCCGAGGCTCTGCAGATGACGCAAAAAAGCCGAAACATGGCCCACCACGACCACATCGGTGAGCTCGCGCACCAAGCCTCGCAACCCGCTCGTTCCAAATGCCGCCATCGTTTCCTCTCCTATGGTCTCAAATGATCATAGCACGGCGCACGCTCACGGCGAGCGCCACCCCGCCGCGACTTGTCGGCAGTCATGCTGCAACCTATACTTGTACAAGTTTCAGGACAGGAGTTTCGGCCATGCAAGTCGTGACGTATACCAAGGCGCGCAATCAACTCAAATCGTTGCTAGACCGCGTAGTAGAAGATGCCGACACCATCATCATCAGTCGTCGGGACGCGGAAGGGGACGCCGTCGTCATGTCTCTGGATACGTACAACAGCATCATCGAGACCCTGCACCTCACCAGCAATCCCGCCAATGCGGCTGCCCTGGCTCGGGCGATTGCCCAAGATCGGCAAGGCCTTGCCGAGACGCATACGCTCCTGCCGAGCGATTGATGCGCGCCGTTCTCTTCGTGCCCGATGCATGGTCCGATTATCTGTACTGGCACGAGCAAGACCGCAAGACACTGAAACGCATCAATCAGCTGCTTACAGCCAGTGCTTGCGATCCTTTTGTCGGCATCGGCAAACCCGAAGCCCTGCGCGGCGATCTTTCTGGATATTGGTCGCGCCGCATCGACGACACCCATCGCTTGGTCTACCGTGCCACCGAGTCCGAACTCATCGTCATTGCCTGCCGTTATCATTATTGAGGTCTTTCTTTCACCCTTGACAGCCGGTGCAGCGCATCCTACATTCCGCAACTCTGTTGCACGATTACGACGCCATGTCCGCACCCTCAGTAGTCACCGATCCCATCCTGCAGGTTTCCCAACTCGGGGTACGCCTGGGGGGGCGGATGGTGCTGCAAGACATATCCTTTTCCCTGCAGGCCGGTAGCGTTTCGGCACTGATCGGCGAGAATGGCGCTGGCAAGACCACCCTCCTGCGTAGCATCCTGGGCATGCAGGCTTGGCAGAGCGGCAAGATCGAGGTCCTGGGCCAGCCCGCCCAAGACCAACTTGCCCTGCTCGGGTATGTGCCGCAAAAGATCGGCTTCGATCCTTATCTACCGTTACGCACCCGCGACTTGGTCGCCCTGGGCACCCTGCGCCGGCATTGGTGGCAGGGGTTGCGGCAGGATGCCGCCGTGCAGGAGGCGCTTGCTGCAGTGCAGGCGGACAGCTTTGCTGAGCAACGGGTGGGGCAGCTTTCCGGTGGTCAGCAGCAGCGTGCCGTCATCGCCCACGCCCTGGCGCGGCGACCGCGCCTGTTGCTCCTCGACGAACCCCTGGCCAATCTCGACTTTGCCAGCACCAGCCGACTGGTACAGCTGCTCGGGGCGCTAGCGCGGGAAAAAGGCATCAGCGTGCTGGTTACCGCCCACGATATGAACCCCTTACTGCCCATTCTCGACCATTTGGTCTATCTGGTGGGCGGCCGGGCAGCCGCCGGCAGTGTCGAAGAGGTAGTGCGCAATGAAGTACTGAGTAAGCTCTATGGTTATCCTGTGGAGGTGCTGCGCCACCGCGGACGTTTGCTGGTGCTGCCCGAGGACCCGCGCTACTCCCGCGAAGATGTGCATTGCTCCCAGGGCTGCGGGCATGACTGATCCGCTGCACCTCGCCGCCTTTGTGCAGAACTCAGCGGTGCAAACGGCGCTCTGGATAGGCGCCCTGGCCGCCCTCCTCAATGGTACGATTGGGGTCTTTACGGTACTGCGCCAACATAGTTTTGCCGGCCATGCCCTTGGCGACAGCAGCAGTGCCGGTGGCGCGGTGGCAATTTTTGTCGGTATCAGCGCGCTTTGGGGCTTTCTGGTCATGGCCTGGATGGCAGCCCTGGCCATTGCCGGATTGGGACTACGCCGCGCGCAGGAACGCGACCTCGCCACTGGGGTGGTCTTGGGCGCCACCTTGGGTATCTCGGCGCTGTTTCTGTATCTGGATGTCACCACCACCCAAGCGAGCGGCGCTACCGTTGACGTTATGTTTGGCTCCATTTTTGCCCTCGCACCACAGCTGCGCTGGCCGATTCTGCTCTTGGTCGGCACGGCAGTCGGTATCGTCTTGGCTTTTTACCGACCCTTGTTATTGATTTCCGCCGATACCGATCTGGCACGGGCGGCAGGCTTGCCGGTGCGACGCTTGGAGTTGCTCTATCTGTTGTTACTTGGCGGGGCGGCTGCCCTATCGGCGCTCTCCATTGGCGTCATTTTGGCGACGACCTTACTTCTCGGCCCCGCCGCCGCCGGCCTGCGCCTAGCGCGCAAACCCTGGCAAAGCTTTCTCTACGCCCAGGGGATTGCTCTGTTTGCCGTGTTTGGCGGGATCTATCTGGCTTTTGCGAGCTATTATTGGTCGGGTGGCGCCAGCTGGCCGGTCAGCTTTTTTGTCGTCGTCCTGATTTTGCTCTGCTATCTTGCCAGCGCGCCCTTTGCACGCCAACGCCCTCGCCACGACTGATGTTCTCCCTTTTTTACCTGAATACTTGGATTGCCCTCAGCCTGTTGGCCTTGGCTGCCGGTAGTCTGGGCTATTTCGTGGTGTTGCGGCGCAGCGCTTTTGCCGCCCATGCCTTGCCCATGGCCGCCTTTCCGGGTGGCGCCCTGGCCACCTTGCTCGGCTTCGATCCACTCTGGGGGCTCGGGCTCTTCGCTTTGCTCGGCGTGCTTTTTTTGCGCCTATTCAGCCGTCTGGGGCGGCGCGATGTGGCGATGGGCTTGCTTCTGGGGAGTTTTCTCGCCCTTGGCGGGCTCTTCTTGAGCCTTGGTCGAGAATACGCGGCGCGAGTCTATGGTCTGCTTTTTGGCGAGGTGCTTGGCGTTTCGGCGGCCATGCTGCTGCCCCTCGGCGTCTTGGTGGCGATCGTCCTATTGCTGCTGCTATGGCAGTTTCCTCGTCTGTTGCTGCAATCGAGCTCCGCCGAACTGGCCGCCGCCCAGGCCATCTCCAGCAACCGGACAGACTGGCTCTTCTTCGTTCTCCTTGCCCTCGTCGCCGCCGCCGCCGTGCCGGTGGTCGGCACCCTGCTCGTTTTCACCCTACTCGTGAGCCCCGCCGCAGCAGCACAACGGCTGTCGCGCCATCCCTATCTTGCCTGGCTTTGGGCCATTGTCCTTGCCGAACTGTTGAGCTGGTCGGCTATGGCTTTTTCCTACTGGTCCAACTGGCCGCTCAGCTTTTTTGTGGGGGTAGAGGGCGCCCTGCTCTTTTTGTTGAGCCGCGTCATCGCCCGGTCTTAAATCAGGGTCCTTCCCTCTCCGAGCGCATGGTGGCATCATCTGGAGGGAAGTAGACAGTGCAAAAATTCTCCGAGGGAAGTCATGAGTTCATCCGCGAGTAATCGACCCGATCGCTTCATCATCAGCGGCGCTCTCCATGGAGTGACCCCGGAGGCGCGCAAAAAGCTCGAGGCCTTCGAAAAACTCGGCGGTCACGTCGATTATCTGCCAGAAAAGGCCCTGGCGCTGATTCAGTACGATGGCCGCTGCGGTGCCGAAATGGAAGAACACATGGTCGCTGTACTACAGCAGGCGGGGGCCTCCTGCGAATCCCACGGCGTCATCTGCCATGGCAAGGACCATTGCGAGCCCCTCAACCTGCACGTTGGCCCCCTGGCCGAAGACCATCCCCGGCGCGGCGAATCTCTGCGCAAGCATCTCGGGCGATGGCTGCATCTCAAGCAAAACTGACGCCCATGCGTAGCCTGCGTGGCTTGGCCGCAGCGCTGTTTCTGGTTTCTGTGGCGGCGCAGGCGGCGCTTAGTCCGCAGCAGGAACAGGCCCTACAAAATGCTGCCCAGAGTTTTTCCCAGGGGCAGTACCAAGCCGCTGCAGCCGCCCTACCCCTTCTTGCCAATACCTACATGGGGCCCTGGGTGGCCTATTGGTCTCTACAGCCGCGGCTTACGACCCTGACCAACGCGCAATTCGAGCAATTTGCGGCGGAATTTCCCCACGGTGCCGCCTACCGACTGCTACGCCGCCAGTGGCTGCTACAACTCGGTAAGCGGCAAGACTGGCAGAACTTTGCCAAGGTCTACCGCAATGGTCCTGCCCCTCAGGGAATCGATCTGCGTTGCTACGCGGCAATGAATCCGCTGCTGCAGGTCGGCAGTCCCGCGCAATTGTGGAGCGCCGCCCCCGCCGGCAGTAAAGCCTGTAATCAGATGGCAGCGAGTGCCCTAACCCAAGGCCGCATTCCGCAAGCGCTGCTCTGGCACAAGCTGGCGCAAATGATGGTGGAACGAGATTTTCGGCAGGCGTCGGCGCTGGCGCAGTTTCTCCCGGGTGCGGCGGCCGCTGCCGTACAAGCCATTGGGCAAAGCGGCAGTGCCTGGTTGGCGGCAAACGGTAGCACCGCGACCCAGGTCTACGGCGAGCAAACGGGGGCGGAACTGGTGCACCTGGCCCTGCTGCGCCTGACCACTTCGCAGCCTGCCGATGCCGTCGCGCAAGCCCAGACCCAACCGGGGCTCACGTCGGCGCAGCGCGCCTCGGTGTATTATGCGGCAGGCTGGCGGGCGGCTCGCCAATTGCAATCGACGGAGGCCAGCGCCTGGTTTGCGAAAGCCGTGCGCACCGATCCCAGCTACATCGCAGCGCCCAGAATGCTGCACTGGATGGTCCGCGCCGCCCTCCTCCAAGGCAATTGGTCCTTGGTGCTGGCGGCGGTGGAACGGCTGCCAAAGGACGAGGCCAGCGCCAGCCAGTGGCAGTTTTGGAAAGCACTCGCTCTGCAACAGAGTGGACAGAACAGCCAGGCGCAGCAGATTTGGGCGCGCATCGCCTCTCCCTTCGATGCCTACGGCCAACTCGCCAGTGCGGCAATCGGCTCTTCCCTGCGCCTGCCGCCACCGGAGTCGATTTCTGCGGTGTTCAGCAGCGACCCACCAGAGACCGTTTCTGCAGCCAACGGGGTAGATGCAGATGATCTGCGCCGCGCCTTCAAGCTCTATCAACTTGGACTCTACTTCGATGCGCTTTGGGAGTGGGGGCAGGCCCTCGACCAGCGCAGTCCGGCCGCCATTCGCGCCGCGGCGAGGCAGGCGGCAGCACATCAGGCTTGGCTGTTGACCATCAACGCCAGTACCCACGTGGCCAACGACGAAGATTGGCAACAAGGCTACGTTCTGCCGTACCGTAACGACATCCTCGCCGCGGCCAGCAATTATGGCCTTGCCCCCTCCTTTGTTGCCGGGGTAATTCGGCAAGAGTCGGGCTTTGCTCCGGGCATCAGTTCGTCGGCAGGTGCACAGGGCATCATGCAGGTCATGCCGGCTACCGCCAACTGGGTCCAACAGCATTACCCGCAAACCGCTAGTGCAGACCTCCAAGAGGCGAGCGGCAACATCCGCATCGGTACCGCCTATCTTGCGTATCTGCGCCGGCAATTTGGTGACTCTCCCCTGCTCCTGGCAGCGGCCTATAATGCCGGCCCCGGGGCCGTCAATCACTGGTTGAGGAAAATCCCGGTCGGTGGCAGTCCTTGGGCGGGGGCAATCTTTGCCGCCAATATTCCCTACCAGCAAACCCGCGACTATGTCCTTGCCGTGCTCAGCAATGCCATCGTCTACCGCGCCATACTCGGGGAGGGCGCCGTCTCCCCCTTACACTATTGGAAGCTTTCCTGAGCACGCATCATGCGCTACTTGCCTCGCTGAGATTGTTCAGCCGCTCCTGCAGGCACTGAAAAAAACGATCGAAGGCAAGAAACTGCTCCTCTTCTGGCGGTCGCTGGGAAAGGGAGCGGTCGCAGTAGAGCAAACCCCACGGCGACGCATTCAAGCGTAGGATTCCGGCAGCTCCATCATGGCCTTCCGCAAGGACGCCATCGCCCGCAGCGGCAACGGTTTGCCAGTCGCCATCGAGTAGCTCTGGTGGTTGCAGAGCACCGATGCGCCATTCCTTGAGGCGCTCAGGACTGAGCCCCGAGCCCAGCCGTGCCTGCCAGCCATTGGGCGAGTGCAAGGCAAGAATGCATAGGTCCCATCCACCGGCAACGCGCAGTCCTTCCGCAGCGGTGCGTACCAGGGCAGAAAGATGGCTGCCGGAGCACGGCAGGGCATGCAGATCCGCCAGGCACTGCTGTTGCGCGGCAAGGTCGGCTTCTGGCCGACTCCCGCCTTTGCCAACCAACCATTGCTTGGGTAGGACGGCATGGGACTGCTCCAAATTGCGGCGCAACCCGAGCAGCAATTCCCGCAGCGGCTGGCGAAAATAGCCCTGCAGGCGCAGCAGTTCGCGATCCAGCGCCGCATAAGCGCGGTTGCGCATGAGTTCGCCAAGGGTGCGAGCCTCGGCCAAAATATCCATATCGTGGACTTTGGGCAGACGATGCAGATGCGACAGGCCCCAATGGTCGAGGAGCGCTTCATTGACCGGATCGAGACGAAAACCCAGCACCTCGGCCTCGGCCTCGCGGCTGTCTACCCCATGCAGGATCTGTTGGTGCACCGCATCAGCTGCCTCGGCTGGGCCACACCAAAAGGCCAGCCGCGCGATTTCGCTGAGCAGACCAGCCAGATAATAGGGCTCTGGGTCGAGATGGAGTTTTTCTGCCAAAAATCCCGCCTGGGCGGCAACCTCCACGCTCTGCCGCAACAAGGCCAGCACCTGTTCGCGAAAGCGCGGGGCGATGGTCTGCTCGAGTATGGGCGTTACCCGGCAGATGTCTTGTAGCTGATTGAGCCCCAGCATCATCAGCGCCCGCGACAGCGACGCAAAGGGCTTGCGGCCGGCATTGATGAGCGAGGAATTAGCAGCCCGAAAAATACGGGCGGTCAGTACCGGATCGCGGCGGATGACTTCGGCAATTTTGTCCCAGCCATTATTGCCGTCTTGGCTGACCACGAGCACTTCACGCGCGCTGCTCTGCAGCAGGGGCAAATTGACCTGGGCAAGGGCCGATAAGGTTTCTTCTACAGACATGCGCCTATCTTGCGCAAGTCTGCGGAGCCAGACAATAGGCGACGCGGTGCTGCCGAAAGCGGCGTTTTCCTCTACTACTTGGCGTAAAAGCTTTGCAGACGGGCTTCGATGATTTTGGGGTTTTCGCCCTCCGCGACCCCCACCAAGCCCTCGATGAGCATTTCTCGTAAATAGCTGCGCTCATGAACGATTCCTTTGATTTTATTGGAGACCGGCAGGAAAAAGATATTTGCCGAGCCGACACCGTAGATGGTGGCAACAAAGGCGGTAGCAATTCCGGCCCCCAGTTTGGAGGGATCGGCCAAGTTCTCCATCACATGAATCAGGCCCAAGACCGCCCCCAGAATACCGATGGTCGGCGCATAGCCGCCCGCCGACTCATAGAGCTTGGCAGCCTGACGCTCCATGGCTTCCCGCGATTCCAGCTCGACTAGGAGGGTATCGCGAATCTTCTGGGGTTCGGTGCCGTCTACTAGCATCTGCAAGCCATGGCGTAGAAAGGGATCCTTGACGGTATCGAGGGCGCTCTCCAAGGCGAGCAGACCATTTTTACGGGCGCTGTTGCTCCAATCGACAATCTGCTCGATGAGGGGCTGCGCCTCGATGGCCGGGGGCTTGAGCACCCAAGGCAACATTTTGACCGCCCGCAAAAAGACCGGCAGGGTGTATTGGATCATTACCGCACCCGTCGTGCCGCCAATGACGATGACAAAAGCGGTGAGCTGGATGACAGAAGAAATACTGCCGCCTTCCAGAAATTGCCCGAGCAGGATACCGCCGACGGCAATCAGGATACCCAACAAGCTCAGGATATCCATCAGGCCTGCTCCTGCCAGTCGACCAAGGAGCCACGCAAGCGCAGAACCGCCTGGCGCAGGATCTGGGATACCCGCGACTCGGTGAGATCGATGACTTGGCCAATCTCCTTGAGGGTGAGATCTTCCTGGTAATACAAGGCGAGGACCAATTTTTCGCGTTCCGGCAGCTTGCTGATCGCTTCGTTGAGATCACGCTGAAAGCGCGCCGCGCCCAACAATGTTGGCAAATCCTCGCCTTCATCCCGTAGGTAGGTACCGGCAAAGCTCGCGTTATCGGCGCTGAGATCTTCCAGGTACAGCAACTGACCGCCGGTATCGCGCAGGGCCTCCTGGTACTCGCGCAGATCCCAGCCAAGGGCTGCGGCCACTTCTTCTTCGCTTGGCGGATGACCGAGCTGCTGCTCCAACTGCGCCATCGCCTTGGCAATTTGCTGCTCTTTTTGCCGCGCGCGACGGGGTAGGGAAGATCTGATCTAGCCGAAGAAGGCATTGCCGTTGATCCAGAATCTCAAAAAAAACGCCATGAGGCCCATTGCTGATCGAAATACCACTATTTTC
>NZ_JAVRKK010000066.1:0-11751 GCF_031962545.1 Candidatus Igneacidithiobacillus taiwanensis | reverse complement strand
GGGTCGTTGATACACGCCTTGGTAATGGCGCATTTGGCGTTGTCGATGATGATCCGATCAGGAATCCCACCGAACCACTGGAAGGCATGCCGGTGGCAGGCGAGCCACGTCATGACCTTCTGATCCCAGACGATCTCGGCATACTGGTGCCGTGACCAGCAAAGCGTCATCACGAAAAACCAGGTCTTGCGGATCTCGCCGGTGACGGGGTCTACCAACTCCGGGCCGGCACCGAAGTCCACCTGGGCAGCCTCACCGGGGGCAAAAGTGAGACGCATGGTGGCCTTGGGCAACGTGGCTGGTGTCATCCTGCGGATCATCCGTTTGACAGCGGAGTAGCTGCCAGTAAAACCATGATTGCGGACCAATGCGGCGTGAATGGTGGTACCCTGAATACCTTCCGCTACCCACCGAGCGATCTGGGCTGCAAAGGGCTTCAGGGAAGACTCATGCTGCGTTGATGCAGGCTGAGCCCGATGCTGCAGCGCGGCTGCCAGTACCGCATCCTCTGGCAAGGGCTGATGGGTATCTAGCCAGCCCCGCTGGGCAGCGTTACGACGCAAAGCACCCAGCTTCTTACGGCCCATGAGGCCAGACCGGGCGATCTCCCGGTCCGTGTCCCCCTGGCGCATCCGTACCAATATCTGGCGAATGGTAAACATCTCGAACCTCCTGTTGCTCATGGTCACCTCCTCAAAAGCTGAGGACGATAACGGATCCAATGGAAGTTCGAGACCCTTATTCAGGAATCGTTGGTGGCGCCATTAAGGTGACCCTGAAGTGGCGCCATTACAGCGGCCCTCAGATGGCGCCATTATGCCGACCCTAGAGTGGCGCCATTAAGGTGACCCTGAAGTGGCGCCATTATGCCGACCCTGAAATGGCGCCATATTGGTGGCCGCTGACAGCCTCTTCGCCCAAGAGGATAGAAAGCGCCTCCTGCATGTGACCGGAAGATACCCCATGCAGATACAGCCAGGGGACCGTGGCCGCCACCGTCCGCGATTTCCGTACATACGGTGGCACCAGTGCCGAATGGAATTTCATCCCCGAACCGGAACGATCCCGAACCTTGGGGACCTTCACCGGTATGGGACCCAGGGATGTTAGGATCTCCCGCTCCGGCAGGTAACCGTTACGAACAACTGCTCGACGACCATCGACCGTCCGCACAGCAGAAAGCTCTTCCATCAATACAGTTACCTCGGCCTCTACAGCCTGTGCGATCAGGGAGCGTGCCGCTCGCCGAACCAAGCCTTCAATGCTCAGGCCCAGCTCTCCCTCATCACTCTCAAAAACGGTACTATCTTTCATGGCGCACTCCTTGTTGCTCATCGGATGTCGAAACCCTTTTTAGCAACAGTGCGCCGCCTTCCTCAATCTAGCTGTAACATTCCCATACACCAAAATCGATCATAGCTCGGCCTGCCCTTATCGGAGCGAATCCGGTATTGGCGGGGCCTATTGCGGAATGAACTGGCAAGCGATCCACGGCTGGCTCCCAGCTACCTGGAAGAAATCCGGGTAGCCCTGCGGGATGCCATTCACGAATTGGAGGAACTACGATGCAGCAAATAGGCATATTGATCCGCCCGAACGGGGCCGAGCTTCCCATACTGCGCATGGACGCAGATGGAACCATCCTGGTCCAGGGCACCTATGTCCAGTTTGAAACCACGATCAGGACGGCGATCCGAAGCGGCTATGAACTGACCAGAGCTATCCCGGATCTGCAAGATGCTTGGGAAACGGCCAGAGAGCGGAGCTACCTACAACCAGGAGTGTGTCATGCGTGAGAAATCTTATCTAACCCGCCGCTGATCTATACCCAGACATCAGAGATTTTCTCCCTCACCTCTGATGAATGTGTTTTGCGGCTATTAGCCAGCCTCGTGCTGGCTTTTTTTGAAAACACAAAGAATGACAAGGTGCTCAACTCGTTAGAAAAATGAACAACGAAAGACTATGTTGAATGCAAGATAAAGAAGGAGTACGCCACGGCATCGACATCGGGGCAGAGCAACCCTCGCGCCGCTACGCGTCACTCGTCTTGCCACTACCCCTGGCCCATTCCCGATCTATACCCAGGCATCTCTAGCTACCAGGAGATGTTCATGGCTGGCCATCTGATTCTTGTACGTCCCCACACATCCCTGCTGGACGGCCCTGTTGTTGCCCGGTATCTACATCAGATTGGCGGCCACTGCGGGTACCTCTTCGCTGTTGACCCGGACTATGCCAGGCATCCTTTTTACCGGCGGTTGTTGTCTTGGTATGGGCACATAACCGGCGGACACCGCATGGTGCCGCTGAATGCCCGGTCGCCCATGGCGATTCGGCAGATTCTGCGCGAGCTCGCGAATGGTCACGGCGTTGTTCTGTTCCCCCAGGGAACGGGCTTGCTGGATGCCAATCGCCCGGACATGCCCGGAGCTGAATGGCTCATCCGCAAGTCTCGTTGTCATGTAACGGTCTTGGCTCTGGACCATTCCCGGCTTATACCAGAGGTGTTATCGGTAGACACTCATGTAGACAAAACATCAGACCGCTTCTATTATGTAAATAGAAACCCTAACAACCTGTCTGGTTATAGATCACATGAAGCGCATGGACCTGCTGAACAGACTGTCCCGCCTCGAACAGAAGGGCATTGTTGCCTATTCTGTCGGGGATCTGGAAAAGGTTTTCCCGGAGGATGATCCAAAATCCCTAGAAAAAGGCTTGCAGCGTATGACTAATGACGGCCTGTTGGTCCGCGCTGCCCGGGGGGTATATGTATTTGCCCCGGCTGTTCCCCGTTATCGAGGATGGTTGATTGAACACATTGCCCAGGTTTTGCGTCGGGGAGACTTCAATTACGTTTCGCTGGAAAGCATCCTCTCGGAGTACGGCGTAATTTCACAGATCCCCATTGATTACATGACAGTAATGACCACGGGAGCGAAGGGTCTCCACAAAACTTCGTTCGGCACCATTGAGTTCACACACACCAAGCGAAGTATACCCGATCTCCTGGAAAGGACGCTGGTTGTCAAGGGGCGGCCCTTGCGCATCGCCAAAAAGTCGGCCGCCATCCAGGACCTTCGTCGTGTGGGAAGGAACATGGATATGATTGACTGGGAAGAGGCAGAAGATGACGAGTAAAGAGGATTTTGCGCACTATGTAGATATGGCAATGCAGGCAGATGGCCTTGGTTTTCTGCGCCCTGTGGTGGAGAAAGAATTGCTGCA
Source organism: Candidatus Igneacidithiobacillus taiwanensis (assembly GCF_031962545.1). NCBI lineage: Bacteria > Pseudomonadati > Pseudomonadota > Acidithiobacillia > Acidithiobacillales > Acidithiobacillaceae > Igneacidithiobacillus > Candidatus Igneacidithiobacillus taiwanensis. The sequence continues at coordinate 8,520 of NZ_JAVRKK010000066.1, read as the reverse complement.
CTACGAGATATTCAGCGCCCTGGATCAGGAAGGAGTACTCAATAACCTGATTTTTCAGGGTGGAACGTCGCTGCGATTGTGCCATGGTTCGGAGCGTTTTAGCGAAGACCTTGATTTTGCAGGCGGAAAAGATTTTGACGCTCGCAGCATGACAAACATCAGAGATTGCATTGTCGGGAAGATTGGCAAGCGGTTTGGTTTGGATGTTGCCGTCCGAGAACCGAAGGAGAATTCTGTAGAGAGCGATGTCCGCGTTGCCAAGTGGACAATTTCTATCCAGACAAGTCCGGAACGCCCTGATATTCCGAAGCAAAAGATTAAATTGGAAATTGCCAACGTTCCAGCCTACTCTCGTGAAATTCTCCCCTTGCGGATCAATTATTCTGTTCTGGAAGGCCGTAGTCAGCCATTGGTAGCGGTAGAGTCAAAAAATGAGATTCTGGCGGACAAGCTGATTGCCCTGCCGGCTTCCATCTCCAGAGTCAAGGACTCGTCCATGGAGTTTACTCCATCGCGGATCAGGTATCGTGATATTTGGGATATTGCATGGCTTGCCGGTCAGGATACGCAGATGGAGGCAAGCATGGTTAGAAGAAAAATTGCGGATTACGGCATGGCGGATTTTCCTCAATTGTTGGATCGCGCTATTTCCGCTATTCCCGTAATTTCCGGAAGCGATGCTTTTCGAGCGCAGATGGCACGCTTTCTGCCGCGACATCGGCATAACCAGGTTCTTGGAAACCCTGGGTATGAAAAATACTTCGAGAACGCTGTGAACGGGATTCTCACCCGTTTGCGGAAAGATCTGGAAGTGGATGTCCGCAGCGATGGCGTTAGCATGCACGGGGCAAGAAAGAGAAAAAAGCCGGGCGTGGAATTGTAGGTCCCGAGTCATCCGGAAAATCTGCACGGAATCTGGAAGATAACGCTTCCTCTACCGTGTGCTTACCCCCCTGCCCTGCTTTCCTGCTGGCTGATTTTGTTGGACTGGGCTCGCCGTTCAAAAAGCCAGCAAAGGCGACAAAGGCGACTTTTGCGCCGAACGCGCCCAGGGCAAGAAAGGTGCCCCAAGGGCAAATTTGGGGCCCTCCCGCGTGTGCTGCACAGGATGGGCTTTAACCACTAAAGCACTAATAGAGTGGGTGGTGCGCCTTCTGCGCCCTCATCTAGGGCAGGGGGTATGGGGGATAGAGCGCGCACCTATGAAGGCGCAGAGGGGGCGATTTGAAGAAACGACCCGCCCCGGCCGCCATCTGCTTATCTCAAAGCTGCCTGATCTATACCGAAGCGTGTCTCACGAAATAGGACAGGTATTACTATGAAGCGTTTTTTTGTTTTGATCGCAGCCTTGACTGCATTCACTGCTGTATCGGCCAACGCCACGACGCTCGTTGTTGGTTTTAACAACGTCGGCATCAGCGCCGGACCTGGCATAAGTATGACCCTCCCCGGCGGATACCTTTCCGGTTATCAGGCATTGGGCGCAGGGTATGGCATCAGCGCCAGATTCACGGGTGCCGGGGGGAAGAATGACGCCACGTTTTATGCTGGCCATCTCGGTGTAGGCAAGTCGTTTTCCCTGAACGGCCTGGGCAGGGTAACGCCATCGCTGCGGGTCGGCTTCCAGAGCCTAAATGTTGGCATGGCCAATCTGTCTGCGGGTTATGCCGGAATTCATGTTCGCTATGTGTATCCGGTGACCAATGCCGTACATCTGTATGTGGCGGGCGGCTTTGGTCGGGATTTCGCTACCAGCGTTTCCGGCATGAAAACCATCGGTGGCCTGGAGTATAGCGGCGGAGGCGGAGTCTGGTTCAACACGGGCTATGGCGCGCTGCAGGCTGGATACCAGTATCGGCATCTGCCCCTCTCCACATCATCGGACCTGCATTTGAATACGGGTCAGGTTGTCATTGGTTACGCTGTGCGATTCTAGTATCTCCTCTAGCCCTTCCCCTCCCCGGCTCCGCCGGGCTTTTTTGTCGTCTTCGGGTATACCCAGAAATCCCTGATCTATACCCACGCAGTTGGAGCCTAACCTTGCTGGAGACTGCGAAATGCCTACCCCTACCCCTTCCCGTTCTGGGAGCGAGCGCAAAGAGCGCCGAGACCTACGACAAGAAATAGCTGACAAGCTGGTAGAACAAATCGAAGCTGGTACTGCCTGGTTCCAGAAGCCTTGGGTGGCCGGTGAGGTTCAATTACCGGTCAATGCGGTTACAGGAAAACCCTACTCTGGGGTCAATATTGAGAATCTGATGATGTTCTCGCCGGATCCATCTGATCCGCGCTGGTGTACTTATAACCAGGCGAAGGAGAAAGGTTGGCAGGTACGCGAGGGCTCGCACGGCTCCTCTATTGAAGTGTGGAAAGAGTATGACCACACCCTCACCGCCAAGGAAAAGGAGGAGAAGCGCCGCATTTACGAGGAGCAGATTACTGACCCGGACATGCGCAATCAGGCCCTTGGACGGATTCCTGACAAGGAACGGCGCCTGACTGTCAAGTATTATACGGTTTTTCATGCCAGCCAGATTGACGGTATTCCGCCATTGGAGCGTCCGGATCGCACTCATGTGATCGAGGGCGAGCCCGATGAACGCTTGCCTGGGCTGGTGAGCAACATGGGTGTAGAGCTGCGCTACGGTGGTAGCCAGGCTTTTTACCGCCCCTCCGAGGATCGGGTTCAGATGCCCCCTGTGGAAGACTTTTTGACGGCGGCAGGGCACGACACGACCCTGTTGCACGAGCTTTCCCATTCCACAGGTCACGAGCATCGTCTGGGGCGCAGCCTGGGCAATCCCTTTGGCAGCCCGGAATATGCCAAGGAAGAACTGCGGGCGGAGTTGTCGGCGGCCATGACGGCGGCAAGTCTTGGCATTGGTTGGGATCCGGCAGCGCAGGACCAGGAACAGGGTCGCGAATTGGGAAACAGCGCCGCCTATCTATCCAGTTGGTTGAAAGCACTCCCTGAAAAAGAACGCAAGCAGGAGCTCGTGGCTGCCATCAAGGATGCGCAGGCTATCAGCGGCTATTTGCTGGACCGTACCCCAGAAATGGAACGGAAAGCAGAGATAGGGGTTGGTATCGCGGATCCATCCCCGGAGGTAGCCGCGCCAAGTCCTGATACGGGCAGTCTGTTGCAGTATCGCCATGAAGAAGACCGCATGGGCGGGATTGTCATTATCCGCGCCCGGGACGGGGTGGATGAGGCGCAAGTCTATTTGCAGCCTGGCGATGATGCCAATTCGTTGCGAACTGAGCTTGAGACCGCCGGAAAACTGCCGGACGGCAGGCGCGAAACAGTGATCCAGAGTTTGTTGGATCAGTACGATGATGTGATGCAGCCCATTGAGCAAACCCGTGGGCTTGATGCAGATTTAGTCGCGCATTTACAGGAATATGCCAAGCTGGACCAAGGTATCTCCCGAATGGACTGGCTCCGGGATGCGGCCATGCGCGACCCGGAACAGGCAGAACGCTGGGCAACAGAACTGCGCGGCAATCCTCACGGGTACGCAGAGCAGATTAGTCTGGAGGCTGACAACATCCTGGGCATTGCTACTCAGATGGAGCAAGGCGTGGCGAGGATGAAGACTCCAGAACTGGGCGACTTGGTGAAGTTCACCCCGCATAAAGAAAACGTCCTCACCGACCCCGATTTCACCCCCGGCAACGGCGCAACCTATTCCGGCCCCTTTTCCGGTCGAGTCGTGGATAAGTTGAGCACGACAGGCGGCGATTACCGCTACCAGCTACGCGCCGAAAGCGGCCAGGAAAAGGGGATGGAGACGCGAGTGTATGGCCTGGACGGCGTTTTCGAGAGCATCGGTCTGGAACAAGCCCATGGTTTCGAGAGTAACAGGCAGATCGAGGAGCCCCCGCTTGAGAAAGTAGCCATGTGGATGAGCCTTTCGCAACGGATGGCTACTGAGCAGGCCATGGCAGGGGAGGATGGGCAATTTTTCCGCGACAAGATGACGGAGTTGGCTGGCATTATCGACAAAATGCCCAAAACCTATGAAACAGGCGACTTACCCGATGAGCAGAAGCCCGTCAGCCTGCGCTACTTTGGCCCCGGTGGTTCCCAGTGGTTCCTCATCGAAAAAGACCGGGGAGACCCAGAAACGGACGGGCCGAACGGTCCCCGGCAGTTGCAGGCGTTTGGCCTTGCTGATTTGGGGCAAGGCTTCCCCGAGATGGGGTACATCAACATCGAAGAGATCACCACGAACCCGCTGGTTCAACTGGACTACCATTTTGAGCCAACAAATCTCTTGGAGATTAAAAAGGCTCATTACCCGGAGTTGATCCGTCCTGATCCGGAGCAACAGGCATGGGAGAAGTTTCGGGAGACTCGGGACCAACTGCCAGGGCGGATAGACACGCTCCTCGAACAAACGCAAGCGACGGCAGGGAAGCTCGATCCCGAGGATGAACAGGGCCAGATCAAGCTGCGCAAGGATTTTCAGGCAGGTGTTGACGAGGCTTTTGGCATCATCACCGAAGGCCCGGATCGCGGTGCTGATAAGCATATTCTAGCCTTACACAATGCCGGCATTCCTCCGAACTCGATTTCAGAAAGCCCTGATGTGCGGAAGTATCACGAGGAAGTAGAAACGCAAGGGGAGCGGGTAAGCGATTTCCGGCACAAATTGGACGCGCAGCTCAAAGCCCAGCTGCAGGAACGGGGCAAAGGGATTTTGCAGGCGTTGGATAACCAGGTGCCGGGCGCCGAAATCTCCAAAGAACGCGAGGCGGTGGCGGTGTATTGGAAACACGGAATCGTCGCCGTCAATGAGAATAGCCCGAATGTGAAGCAGATGCTGGCTGACATCGAGCAGAAGAACTTGCGCAAAATGCTGGGATTGATCGGGCACAACAGCCAAAACCCGGCCTCGCAGGAAGTTTATACCCGCATGACCGGCATTGCCCTGGGCAAAACACAGAAAGAGCGGGTGGCCCAACTGGAAGCCTGGGCTGGGCCGGAGAAAACCGCTGCATTGCAGGACCGCCGGCAACAGAAAGCGGTTGATGCGCTGCATGCGCAGTTACGCGATGCCCATGAGAGGATCGGCAATGTTCGCATCGGCATGGACGAGCCTTCCCATGGGGGCAAGTTCACGGTGGACGGCCGGGATTATCTGACGATCAAGGCGTCCCACGGGATAGATCATGTGTACACCGAAAAGCAAGGTGCCGCGACGGCGTATCGCTTGCGTAATCCAGAGACGGGTCGGACCAGTGGGATCAAGAGCCGGGAGTTCACCGAGTTCGCCAAGGCGGTACTGGCCGTGGATCCCAGCGGCGACATGCGCAAGGCCCTGGAGACGGTCGGTATCCCGACCCCTGATCGGGGGTTGTCCGACTTTCTGCGGGAACGCCAGCAAGTTCGCCATGGCGAACATCCGGGCTATGCCGGACTGGGGGATTCCGTTGCGAATGCGGAGGATTTCGAGCGGAATGCCGTGTTGCAAGACCGGGACCAGGCGCAGGCATGGGTCAGGGAAATGCGCGAGCATTCCCAGATCTATAGCGCTGTGGCCGGGCTATCTCCGGACAGCATTGGAGCCATGGCAGGGCGCATGGAGGGGGTCCTTGTCCGAGAGCAACAAAAGATCCCGGAAAAGGCTCTGGACGCGGCGGAGGTAACACCGGCCATCGAGCAAAAGGGGCCGCCCCGCTACCGGGAATTCACGCTGACAAATCTGCCAGTGCCATCGCTGTACCGGCCGGAGAAGATGCCCTCCCTCTCCCCGGAAGGAATCCGGGACGTGTTTGGCAAGCAACCGGACGAATTCGCTCCTGGCGTCGAAATGGTCCCGGTCCAGCGCATTGCCGGACGCATCCTGGCAACCGATGGCTACAACGGTCTGATGATGGATACCAAAGACCATGGTCCCGTATTTGTGGATACCAACGTCCGCAAGTTCCTATGGAATGAGGCCGTGGGAAAAGAGGCCGAAAAAGCCATGCAGGAGGGGGCGACCGTTGTCCTGTCGATCTCTGAAGACGGTACTCGGGTATCGCTGAACAGTGCCACGGTGGACTTGGGCGATGAGCCGGCAGTGCCACGAGCACTGTTCACGAACAAGGAACTCGATGTGCTGCTGAAACAGCGCGAGTTTATTGAACACAAGGTGCTGCTGGATGCGTTGCGCCAAGATCCAACAACCAGGGATCTGGAATCCATCCTCGCCAAATCGAGGAATCAAGAGCAGGACCGGGGTACACCAGGCCCGCAACGAAAGGATGGCCCCGTGCAAAAGGCCGTGTATCGCGCCCCGGCTCGAAAGGACAAGAGTCAGGGCCAAGAGCGGTAATTTTTTCTGGAAGGAGACTACCAAAATGGCAACGAATCGTTTGATGCAGCGGAACAACCTGGCGGATGCGTTTATCCCTGTCGGGGATGATGCCACCAACAAGGCGCTAGCGGAGGCTCGCACGCAGGTGGGAGATGCGGAATGGAAAAAGGGCTTTTCCCCTGAGACCAAAAAGATCGTCAGGGACACCCTGAAGGCCCACGGTGTGCGCTATGAAGAGCGTTTGCAGGGCAAGTTGCTGGATGTGCAAACGGCGGAAACTCAGGCCAATGGAGAGACGTTCCATAAGCTGCGGGTCACCCTGGAGCATGATGGCGGCAAGACTACCCTGTCGGCGGATATGGACTCAGAGTTTGCCCAGCGGCTGGTCACGAAGCTGGATACTGCCTCTCGGGAACATGCGGGGGAGGAGGTTACCATTGGTGCGTTTGCCTATCTTGCAGATCGTAATGGGCGGGAGTTCGTTAATCATGCGGCAACTATGAAAGATGCCGCTGGGCAGGAAATTCCTGCTGCCCCAGGACATTTTCAAGCCGCACAGGAAAAAGCACGAGCGGCCCAGGAACCCCTCAAGACTGCGGGGATCGCGGATAAGAAGGTGCTCAATTCGATTGCCGAGACCACACGGGAAGCCTATTTCAAGGGCTTGGCGGACGACCTGCACAGCCGCTTTGTAGAGAGGGGGATCGCCCCAAAAAAGGCAGAGCGGGAACAGTATCCCGCCCTGGAGGCGGGCGTGAAGGACCCGGAGGGCAATTGGCACAACCTGAGCCTCCACGAGAAGGAGGGGCGCCTGGTCGGGACCTTGCAGCGCCGGGAAGCGGACGGCTATCAGAAGGTCCCGCTGGTCTTCGAGAAGACGGAGAAGGGACTGGAGGCGACTGCCAGCCTGGAAGACGGGACCCCGTTGTCGGTTGTTCTGTCAAAGTCGGAGCCTACTCCGTCCGGTCTGGAAAAGGTCAATGTGATCGTGTCCCAGAACGGCACCCCGATTCATGAGCATCCGGGCCGCCTGCGGGAAAATGCGGCGTTGCAGAAGATCCCGGAGCATCGGGAGGGGAAGGCCATCCGGGAAGCGTTGGGTGTGGACCCGCAAATGCTGAAGCCCTACGCCCCTGGCCAGACCCAGAGCCGGGCACCTGCCAAGGCGGTTGAGAAGGCCCAGGGGCAGTCGCTATGAGTATGACCGAAGAGCTCCTGGAATGGGCAGAGGAAGAACAGCAACACGGCAGCGAAGGACACCGCGTAGCCGTTGGAAAAATTCTGCTGCAACTTCGTTCCTTGCCGGATCCCGAATCTTTGCCGGTGGGGACTACCCAGCGATTCCTCGCCCAGCGGCGGGTCGAACGCCTTCTGGAGCGTGCGGAGGAATTAGGCTTCGAGACCCCCGGCAAGGCCCTCAAGAAAGAGTTGGGTAAGCAGGTGGCCGGCAAGGCATTGGGTCTTCAACTTTGACGCAAGGGAGGCAGAAATGCTGAGAGGATTCTTCAAGGGCTTGATGCCAAAACGCCTGGAGAGCGCCACCAATGCCGCCCCCCAGGGCGGTGGCCCATGCACGTTGTGGATTGGCGGGCACCCGGAGCAAATGCGGATGGTGGACGACCCCCAGGGTCTTGGGGCGTATCAGTTGGCGGTAGAGGCCCTGATCAGGGAAGAATCCCCGGACATCATCTACTTGTTTTCGGATGATCCCGAGGACCTTTCTGTGGTCCGCAAGGCGCTGGCCTATCTGTCGCGCATTGGCGGGCAGGTGGCAGTGGCCTGGCAGCTCCCGGATGCAGAGGTAGCGGAGATGTTTGGCGTTACGGAGCGGGAGTATCAGTCGGCGGTGGTGAACCCGCAGGGAGATGCAGCCACCCTGTCGGGATAAGTACCGATGTTTGTTTCTCGACCCGGGGGAGGGCTGGATTTTGGCTATTTGCCAGAAGATGTCGCCCGGACTATCCGTAGACAGCCTGGCCCCATTCGTCTTCTGGAAAGCGACCTGCAGCACATCGAGGAACGGCACGGTGATCAGATCCGGCAGGCAGGTTTCCAGGATGTGATTCGATTCCTGGAGGAATCCTCGAAAAGCTACAACGCGATATATCGCGGGGATAAGAGGATGCTGAAAAAGTCCGTGGTATAATTGCGTAACGTTAGAAATCTGGGAGTTGCGTCATGCGCGGAGCCAAGGTGGAGACCCAAGGGATGTTCA
>NZ_JAVRKK010000065.1:0-11773 GCF_031962545.1 Candidatus Igneacidithiobacillus taiwanensis | reverse complement strand
TACAACGCCGAACGGCCACACCATCGACTCGGACAGAAACCACCGCTATCCTTCCTCCTCCAACATCTACCACAGTGCCAAAGGTGGTGGACGCATACACGAGCTTGCCCGGTGACATTCGGCATTCGCAGGCAGATATTTCGCGTATGGCCGAACGATTGCTGCACCCAAGCATGCCTCTGCGCGAGGGATTGAGGGAGATGCTGTCTTTGGCAAAACCGAACTGGGCCGCTGCAGATGTGTCAGTGCCGTAGAGCTTACTCTGGTTGCGCCGACCTTGCGTTAGGCCATTGATCCTCGTATAGTTTGCGCCTCGTTCAGGGGAGAAAGGCCCGGTCGTCCCTCGCCCCGCTCGCTACATCATTCAAAAGGAGATTCAACAATGACCGAAGCAAATTTTGTTCTTGCCGCGCAGACGCGGAGCGAAGAGGGACGGCGCGCCAGCCGTCGGATGCGGCGCTCGGGCAGAATCCCTGCCGTTGTCTACGGAGATGGCAAGCCAGCGCAGTCGATCAGTCTCGACATGTTTGCAGCGCAGAAATTCTTGGCTAACGAGCAGGTATTCAGCAGTGTCATCAGCCTGAATCTCGATGGCGTCCAGGAAAGCGTTTTGATCCGCGACCTGCAGATGCATCCGTACAAGGCGCAGATTCTGCACGTCGATTTCATGCGCGTGCATCAGGGCGAACTAGTGACGCTAAATGTGCCGATCCATCTCCTCAACGAACACAGCGCCGTTGGCGTGAAAATGGGTGGTGGACTTCTGCACCGCGCCTTGACGGAAGTCGAAATCCAGGCGCCAGTGGGCAATCTGCCCGATGCCATCGAGGTCGACGTGGCTGCCCTGCAAGTAGGTGAGAGCATCCATTTGTCGGATCTGCAAGTGCCCGCAGGCGTGGTCCTGACCGCGCTCAAGCACGGCGACGACAAGGAAGTGGTGTCGATCCATGCACCGCATGGTCCGGCAGCCGACGAGGCCGAGGGCGGAGCTGCAGCGGAGTAAGCCGCAGTGGATTGGTTGATTGCCGGATTGGGCAATCCTGGAGCCGAGTATGCAAAAACCCGCCACAATGCGGGTTTTTGCTTTGTACAGGCACTGGCCACGCAGCATGCCGCGTCCTGGCGATGGGAAAAGTCCTGGAAGGCCGAATGGGCGCGGATACAGCGTCCTGATCTCGATCTTCTCCTCGTGCAGCCGCAGGACTTCATGAATCGCTCCGGCGCGCCGGTGCAGCAAGCCGCTGCATTTTATCGCATCCCACCGGCGCGCATCCTGATCGTACACGACGAGCTGGATTTGGCGCCAGGTATCGCGCGCTTCAAGTGGGCGGGAGGGCATGGTGGCCACAACGGCTTGCGCGACCTCGATCGTGCTCTGGGTACCCGAGATTATTGGCGTCTGCGCATCGGTATCGGGCATCCCGGACATAAGGATCGTGTGGTCGACTACGTTCTTGGCCGACCCACGGCAGCTGAGGATGCAGAAATACACCGCGCCATTTCCCGCAGCCTTGCGGTCCTCGAAGACTTTCTTGGCGGCAAACAGGACGCGGCCATGAAAACCCTACATAGCGAATAGGAGCCCTCCATGAGTCTGGCTTGCGGTATTGTCGGTTTACCCAACGTTGGTAAATCCACCCTCTTCAACGCGATCACCAAGGCAGGGATCGCCGCAGAAAACTATCCCTTCTGCACTATTGAACCCAATGTTGGTTTGGTGAGTGTTCCCGATCCCCGTTTGCAGGCACTGGCTGCCATCGTGCGTCCTCAGAAAGTGGTGCCCGCTACCGTCGAATTTGTCGATATTGCCGGCTTGGTGGCCGGGGCCGCCCAGGGCGAGGGGCTCGGCAATCAGTTCCTTGCCCACATCCGCGAAACCGACGCCATTGCCCTGGTAACACGCTGTTTTGCCGATCCCAACGTGGTGCATGTACAAGGCAAAGTCGATCCCGTCGCCGATCTCGAAACGGTAATGACGGAGCTAGTGCTTGCCGATCTCGCCACCCTCGAAAAGGCGCAAGCGCGGGTTGCCCGTCAGGCCAAAGGCGGCAACAAAGAGGCGATTGCCGAGCTTGCCGCCATGCAACGGTTACAGCCGCACCTAGATGCCGGTAAGCCAGCACAGAGCGCCCCGCTCTCTGCAGAAGAACGACAACTCCTGCGCGGGCTTTTTTTGCTCACCTTAAAACCGCTCATGGTCATTGCCAATGTGGCCGAGGACGAGCTGGAGTCGGGTGCTTGGCGGCAGCCTCTCGAGGCCTGGGCCAGCGAGCGAGGCGCGGAGGTGGTGCCAGTTTGTGCCGCCATCGAAGCAGAGCTGGCAGAGCTCGAACCCGAAGAGCAACTGGCGTTTTTACAGGATCTTGGTTTGCAAGAACCCGGTCTGCATCGAATTATCCGCGCTGCCTATCGCCTGCTCGGTCTACAAACCTATTTCACCGCCGGCGAAAAGGAAGTCCGCGCCTGGACAATTCCTGTGGGTGCCACGGCCCCTCAGGCTGCCGGGGTCATCCATAGCGATTTCGAACGTGGCTTTATTCGCGCCCAGACCATTGCCTATGACGATTATATTCGTTATGGCGGTGAAGCCGGCGCCAAAGAGGCCGGGCGCCTGCGCGCTGAAGGCAAGGAATACATCGTTCAAGACGGTGATGTACTGAATTTCCTCTTTAATGTCTGATTCGGGCAAGCCATGACACGGGCTTGCATCTGCTCGCGGGCACGTCATGACAAACGATAAAACGCCCTTCGAATACGGACCGTTGTCGTTTCAGCTCATTGCAAGAATCAACACTCTGTAGTGCTGCGCGAGTGAATACGATCGCGGCTTTGCGATCGAATGACTGCGTCAATCTAGACTGACCCTCGATCACGAAGCGGTCTGGCCACACCCGTTTTGTACCTAAATTGAACAAGCTCTGACTCGCGTTTTTGCCAAGCGGCGCCCTACCGATCAAGTGTTAGACCGCTTGCGGTACCAAGAGTTGGCGCAGGCAAAAGCCTTGCAGAAGCTCTTTCTGCCGCTCCTGTAACTCGGTCCAGGCGCTGTGCAGGGGGCAGGGATGGGCATCGCCGCATTCCTGCTGACCCAGAATACAGCGAGTACGTTGCTCTGGCTTGGTGGTTATCGCCAAGAGGATATCGTACGCGCTGAGGTCTGCAGCTTCCGGGCGCAGGGCAAAACCGCCCCCCTTACCTTTGAACGACTCGAGAACATTGCGTTTGGCGAGGATGCGCAGCACGCTGGCGACACAGGGCTCGGAAACGCCGACGGCATGGGCGATATCACGGCAAAGGATCGGCACCCCCACCCCTTGTCGGGCAAGAAATAGGAGACAGCGAAGGGCACACTCGGAATTTTTACTCAGCATGGCAGGTGGCTTTTGTAGCGGTATTGGTGACGACGGCAGGATGGACCCTGCCGTCTCGATCTTAACAGTATGGGTTCAGTGTGCAGTGACGGTTCGCTGCGACTTGTCCGCACGCAGAAGGTTCCGGCGCATGGTCCAGCTCATGCCGAGCATGGCAGCGGAGAAGGCAGCCGAGAAACCGATCACGATCCAGTTATACACTGCCGATCCATCCTGCGGCGCGAGCGCAAAAATCACCTGCAAACAAATAGCCAGAGCCAGGTAGGCTGAAGAGCCAATGATCAGCACCATCTCCTTGTTCTGGACATTGCGAATGACCCAGATGCCTTCAAGTACGCCAACGATTGCCACCCAAGCAAAAACCGTCAGTAGCGTCGGCAAGGTGCTGCCATGGCTTGCCAGAATGAGGACAGCGATGCCAGCGGCAACGCCCACCACGGCCTTGATGGCGATGAGTACCCGCGGGCAGGCGCCCGAGCCTTTCTGGGCCAAGCGCATGGCGGAGTAGCCACCGTCGAAAAAGACGTAGAGCGCGAAAAACCAGATCAGCAAAGTCATGGTGGCGCTAAAGTCCAGCAGTGACGCGATGACAAAGGCGATGGCGGCAATACCCCGAGCAAAGAGTAGTTGCCAAGAAAATAGGGCCAACCGGTTTTCTTGCCCGAGTGCTTGTGTGTTCATTAGGTAATCCTCCTTGAGAACCCGTCTGAAGAATGCAAAAAACATTCTTTGGTCTGTTTTATAGTCAAATGAGAGACTGGAAGCAAGTATTATTTTTTTATTTTCCTGATCGTTCTATAACGTGATTTATTAAAAGATAAGAGTTACGTTTTTGTATTATTATTTAACTAAAATCTAATATATCAGGGTTTGCTGTGCGACTCCTTCGGTAAAACTCCCGGGCGAATCGGAACTCCCTGAAATCACTTCCCCTTTCCGCTCATCTCTGCTAGACTTTCTCCTGCGGTTCTTGCTCGAGGCCGCCTCGCCCATAGGGCAAGCCAGCTTGATCCAGTAGGGAGCGTTATGCCCATAGTTGCACCGCAGTACGGTATCACCCCGGAGCGCAAGCGTGCCCGGGAACAGAGTTCTCCACTTGAGTCGCGTTCTCCCCAGCGTCCGCTAGAGGCCGCCGCCGCGGCGCCCGCAGAAGTTGATGCGGATGTCAGACCGCAATTCTGGTATCCAAAAGATCTCCCTATCCCCGGCGAGAGTCTGCAGCCCATCTCAACGCAAGCGGAGCCGCGCCCATCGAGTCGCACGGTGACCGTTGAGGTGCGGAAGCGGCGCAGCATTCAGCGCTAGCCGAAAAACTCTCAATTAATCAGTAAGGTATAGGAAGGGCCGGCTTGCCTATGAGCTGTTGCTTGGCGTATCTTTTTGCGGATTATAACCGGGAGGAAAAGATATGGGCTTCGTGGATGATCTGTTGTCGAGTGGCGTATCTGCGCTGGGCGGCAATTCTTCGGGATTGCTCGGGACGGCGGTACAGTTTTTGCAAAATCAGCCTGGTGGGGTAAGTGGAACCCTACAACAGCTGCGTGACGGCGGGCTGGGTTCCGTGGTGGATTCCTGGATCTCGACCGGGACCAACCAACCCATCTCCGCAGACCAAATCGAATCTGCCATTGGCAGCGATCGCATCCAGAGCATCGCGAGCACTCTTGGTGTCGATCCGCAAACCCTGACCCAGGGTCTTAGTCAAGCGCTGCCTCACCTTGTCGATCAGATGTCGCCCAATGGACAATTACCGGATGGCGACGGTTTGCTGCAAAGTCTCAAAGGACTGCTGTAACGGTTGTTGTTCACTACACCAAAGGAGAAACCGATGATGAAGAAAATGTTGGCGTCTTGCGTTGCCCTGTCTTTCCTGATTTCTGGCGTTGCCTATGCGGAAACTGCCGCGTCGGCCGCACCGATGAAGATGGAAAAGAAGGCCGAAAAGAAGATGGTCGAGAAGAAGATGGAAGAGCATAAGGCCATGGAGCCCAAGGCCGAGAAGAAGATGGCAGAGCACAAGGTCATGGAGCACAAGACCAAGGAAGCCAAAAAACCGCATGAACTAACGGCGCAGCAGATGAAGATGAAGACCTGCAACGCTCGTGCCAAGGGTATGAAGGGTGAAGAGCGCAAGAACTTCATGCGCGAGTGCCTGAAGAAGAAGTAAGCAATCGCGGCTACTGCGTTCGAAGGCTGGCTACTGCTTGGGTAGCCAGCCTTTTTCATGTTACTCCGTGCGGGGTTCTGCGACGTTGGGGGTAGCGATTGCCGCGCCGGGGTGGTCGTGGTGGTCGCTCCTCGATTGGGAAGGGGGAGGGCGGTACGCCAATCAGGGGGGCTAACTCCTGCAGGGCAAGGCAGTACACCCGTCGCTTGAAGGCGATGATCTCCTCTATCGGATGCCAATAATCCACCCATTGCCAGTCTTCAAACTCTGGGTGTTCGGTTTGCAGATTGATTTCTGCCTCGCTGCCCTCAAAACGCAGCAGAAACCAAATTTGCTTCTGCCCCCGATAGCGCCGCTGTTTACCGCGGTTGCGCGCTCCCGGAACATCGTAGCGGAGCCAGCCCCGCGTACGCCCGATGATGCTGACCTTGTTGGTTCCTACCTCTTCCAGCAATTCGCGATACACCGCTTGCTCTGGACTCTCGTTGCCATCGATACCGCCTTGCGGAAACTGCCAAGCGTTCTCGCCGACCCGTTTGGCCCACAACACCTGTTGCCTTTCATTACAAATGATCATGCCCACGTTGGGGCGATAGCCGTCTGCGTCTATCATCGCTAGCTTCTCGCTACAATATTTTCTGCAATATAACAAAAAGCTGCGCTCGGGTCAGCGCGAAGTGTTCACAAGCTCTGCAGCAGCTGTAGGGGATAGCGTTGCCCCGCGAGAAAATCAGCAATGCAGCGCTCGACCATCACCGAGCGCAGGCGTGCCGCCCGTAACTCCTGCGGAAACAGCCAGCGCGGGCCGAGGATGCCAACATCCAAGGGGGCCTGGGGATCGTAGGCACCAACGACGCCCGCAAAGGTGATGCGTAAATAGGTGAGGTCTTTGTGGGGATGTTGCCAGTGGTAGATACCCAAGACTGCCTCCGGGAGGAACTCGTAGCCGGTTTCCTCCAGGGTTTCGCGGATGACGGCATCCGCTAGGCTTTCTCCCTTTTCCCAGTGGCCGGCGGGCTGATTGAGGCAGGGTAGGCCGTCGATCTCTTCCTCCACTAGCAAGAAGCGCCCCTCTGCGTCCTGTGCAACAGCGGCTACGGTTACATGCGGACTCCATCTCATGGACGAGACTCCCATTCATCGGCGCGCAGAAAACGCCATTCGTGCTCGGGCAGATCGCCCAGGGTAAAGGGCCCGAAGGCCTCCCGATGCAGGCCGACCACGTGGTTGCCAAGCGCCGCCAGCATCCGTCGCACCTCGTGGTAGCGGCCCTCCCGTAAGGTCAGCAGAATCTCGCGCGGACCCAGGCGTTGCAGCACTGCCGGCCGGCAGGGACTGCTCTCACCCTGCAAGCGTAGGGTGCCGCTGGCGAAAATCGACTCGGCATCTTCGCGCAAAGGCTCGGCAAGTTGCACACGATAGCGGCGCGGCACCGCCTGGCGCGGATGGCTCCAGCGATGTAGCCATTGTCCATCGTCGCTCAAGAGAAGAAGACCGCTGGTATCGCGGTCGAGGCGGCCAACGCTGCTCAAGACTGGTCGACGATAGCGCCAGCGCATGGGCAGGTCGTCGTAGATGCTGCGCGGGTCGTCATGGGCACAGACACTGCCGAGGCCCTTGTGATACAGCAAGTACAGGGGCTGGGCGGGATCCAAAGGCTCGTCGTCGACATAAACCTGTTGCGGATCGACCTTGCTGTTACACTGCGGTCGCGGAAGATCGGTGATTTGAATACGGCCGTCGCGCAGCCATTGGCGTACTTCACTGCGACTGCAATAGCCGAGACGAGAGAGAAGATGATCGAGACGTTCCAGGCGCATGCTCGCCAGTGTAGCGAGGTGCCGGCGGTGACGGAAGCACGGCGACGTCCTACAATGGCAGCGAGTCAGGGGAGGAAGAGCGGAGATGACGGAGCGATTTAGTTTGCCAGCGGAGTGGGCACCCCAGGCAGCCGTGCAGCTGACTTGGCCGCATCGCGCCACCGATTGGGCCGATCGCTTGGCCGCGGTCTTGCCGGTTTTTGCCCGCATCGGTGCCGAAATCAGTCGGCGTCAGCCTCTGCTGGTGGCCGTCCACGATGCTGACAGCGAAAAGGAATGTCGGCAGCAGCTGGACGCGGCGGGCGCCGATCTGCGGCGCTGCCATCTCTACCATGCCCCGAGCAATGACTCCTGGGCCAGGGATCATGGCCCCATTACCCTGCGACACCCCGATGGCCGCCGCCAGCTCCTTGATTTTGCCTTTAATGCTTGGGGCCTGAAGTTTGCCGCCAACCTCGACAACCAACTCACCCGGCGTCTACATGCCGCTGGCGCCTACGGGGAGTTGCCGTTGCGTACCCTCGGCATGGTGCTGGAAGGTGGCAGTATCGACAGCGATGGGCAGGGCAGTATCCTCACCACCGATGCCTGTCTGCTTTCACCCAACCGCAATCCACAGTGGACGCGAGAAGAAATTAGCGATCAGCTCTGCACCCTGCTTGGGGCGGAACGGATCTTCTGGCTGCAGTCCGGCCATCTTGAGGGTGACGATACCGATGCCCACATCGATACCTTGGCGCGCTTTTGTAGCCCCGGGGTCATTGCTTATCAGTCTTGCGATGATCCCGTGGATACGCATTTTGCGCCGCTGCAGCAAATGGCGGCAGAACTCGCTTCTTTCCCGCAAGCCGATGGCCGCCCCTACCATCTTGTGCCGCTCCCCTGGCCACGGGCGCGCTTCGACGAAGCAGGGGAGCGTTTACCCCTGAGCTATGCCAATTTTTTGATCATCAATGGTGCGGTGTTGTTGCCCACCTATGACGACCCCGCCGATGCAGTGGCGGCGGAGCGCCTCGCCACGGTGTTTCCGGATCGGGAGATCGTCTCCGTAACTTGTCTGGAACTGGCGCGTCAGCATGGTAGCTTGCACTGCGTGACCATGCAGATTCCAGCCTGAGGAGGAGGGTGCCTTGACAGGCAGGCGGCTCTTGACCATCTTGGGCCCTCGCTGAAGGGGAAGTTTCATGCTGCACTATCCCAATATCAATCCGATGGGTTTTCAGCTCGGTCCCATTACCATTCACTGGTATGGGCTGCTGGAAATCATCAGTTTTATCATTGCCACCCTCTGGCTGATTCGGCGTGGCCGCCGCCCGCATACGCCGTGGAAGAAATCCGCCGTCGTAGATCTGGAATTTTACGTTGCCATTGGTGCCATCCTGGGCGGGCGAGTCGGGTATGTGCTTTGGTACAACCTGCCTTACTACGTCCAACATCCCCTGCACATGTTGTACATCTGGGATGGCGGGATGTCCTTCCATGGCGGCCTGCTGGGCGTCGTTCTTGCCTGCTGGGTTTTTGCTCGTGGTAATCCTGAGCATTCCTTTCTGCCCACTCTCGACTTTATCGCCCCGGCGGTGCCCATCGGACTCGGTCTTGGCCGTATCGCCAACTTTGTCAACGATCAGCTATTTGGGCGCGTGAGTCATCTGCCCTGGGCCATGGTTTTCCCGGCGGGTGGACCGCAGCCGCGCCAGCCCTCCCAGCTCTACGAATTTCTTTTGGAAGGGGTTCTGCTGTTTCTGATCCTCGCCATCTACAGCCGGCGCCCACGGCCCGTCGGTGCTGTGGGTGGGCTCTTCGTCTTCTGCTACGGGGTGTTCCGCTTCCTGGTCGAATTCGTACGGCAGCCCGATATCCAGCTCGGCTTCGTCCTTGGACCACTGACCATGGGGCAGGTCTTGTCCATCCCCATGATCCTCCTCGGGCCGGTCATCATTTGGTGGGCCTACCGCGGCGGTTTCGCTGCCGATCCCGCCGGCGCGCCGGCAGCGGTGGAGGCCGCGGCTGAGTAGTCTCGAGCTCAACGCCGCGCAGTGGGAGGCGGTGCGCCATGTGCACGGACCGCTGCTCGTCCTTGCCGGCGCTGGCTCCGGTAAAACGCGCGTCATTACCCAGAAAATTGTGCATCTCATCGAGGAGCAGCAGGTGGCGGCGGGTCACATTGCCGCCGTCACCTTTACCAACAAGGCGGCGCGGGAGATGAAGGCGCGCATCGCCCAGCGTCTGGAGGGGCGAGCCGGGCGCGGGCTGCTGGTGTCCACCTTTCATCGTCTGGGTTTGACGATTCTGCGGCGCGAGCTGCCCCGCCTCGGCTACGGACCTGCATTCAGTGTCATCGACTCCGGCGACAGTCTCGCATTGCTGCGCGGTCTGTTGCGCGAGGCCAATGGTCCAGCCGACCTTGCCGAGGCCATCCAGGCGCGCATCTCTCGCTTCAAGAATGATGGGATATTGGCCGAGGAGGCCCGGGCCGAAGATCAGATCGGCGCCCTGGCCGCCGCCCTCTATCCCGAATACGAGCGCGCCCTGCACGCCTGTAATGCCGTCGATCTCGACGATCTCATTCTGTTGCCAACACGGATTCTCGGGAGCGACGGCGAGGCGCGAGGGCATTGGCAGGAGCGCATTCGCTACCTGCTGGTGGACGAATATCAAGACAGTAATGGCGCCCAGTACCGATTGCTGCAGGTGCTGCTCGAGCAGCGGCAAAATTTGACGGCGGTGGGCGATGACGACCAGAGCATCTACTCTTGGCGGGGCGCCAATGTCGATAATCTGCAGCGTCTCGCCACCGACTTTCCCGACCTCAGGGTGATCAAGCTCGAGCAAAACTATCGCTCCACCGGGCGCATTTTGCGGGCCGCCAATGCCGTCATCGGCCAGAATGCCCATCTCTTCGAAAAGCGTCTCTGGTCAGAACTGGGCGAGGGCGAGCGGATACAGGTACATGCCTGTGCCGACGAGAGCGAGGAGGCGGAGCAGATTGCCAATGCCATCCTCCGCGACCGCTTTCAGCGCGATGGCGAGTACCGCGACTATGCGATTCTCTACCGCAGCAATCATCAGTCGCGCCCCCTGGAGGCGGCGTTGCGGGCGGCACGCATCCCCTATCAGGTGTCTGGGGGCATTTCCTTTTTTGAGCGTGCCGAGATCAAGGATTTTTTGGCCTATTGTCGTCTCCTCCACAACCCCGACGACGACCCGGCGCTGCTGCGCGCCGTCAACACCCCGCGGCGGGGTATTGGTAGCCAGAGTCTCGAGGTCCTTGGGCAACATGCGCGCAGCCATGGTCAGTCCCTCTTTGCCAGTATCTTTGCTGAGGATCTCGAGCTGCCATCACGCGGGCGCCTGGCCTTGGAGACCTTTGCCAATTGGGTCAATGAGAAAGGTGATGCCCTGCAACGCGGTGCCGAGCTGATGCCGCTTCTGCAAGAAATTCCCGAAGAAATCGGGTATTGGCAGTATCTCGTCGATGAGGGCGATGAGCGCAGCGCCAAGCGTCGCTGGGAAAACCTGCAAGAGTTGCTTGGCTGGATGGGGCGTTTGCTGGCGCAGGAAGATGGACCGCAGGATTTGGGGGAGCTGCTGCAACGCCTGATGCTCTACAACATGCTTGAGCGCGAGGAAGACGACGACCGCGATGTAGTCCGCCTCTCGACCCTGCACGCGGCCAAGGGCTTGGAGTTTCCGCAGGTCTTTCTGGCGGGGGTGGAAGAGGAGTTGCTTCCGCACCGCAATAGCGAAACGCCGGAGCAGATTGCCGAAGAGCGGCGGCTTTTTTACGTGGGCATGACACGGGCGCGTTTTCGTTTGCATTTGAGCTTTTGCAAGCGACGCAAGCGCTACGGCGAGACCCTAAATCCGGAGCCGTCGCGATTTTTGGCAGAGATTCCCAGCGATCTTCTCGACTGGCAGGGGGGCGCGGCCGCCGAGCCCGAAGAGGCCAGCGACGCTTTCGCCCGCTTGCGCGCCATCCTTGAGGAAGAGTAAGACTACATAGATTTTACCGCAGGGCAGTAGTAGGCCCGGCAATATGCCTTGCTCGAAAGCCCTCTTCTGAGTTGAATGCTGGAATTGTCGACCTCGGCAAGAAGTGCGACTCGCTCCCTCCAAGTGGACTCAGCTAAAGACACGCACTTCTCATTCATCGGCGCTATAAAATTTCGATTTTCAACAAGCTATTCTGGTCAAGCCTTTTTCGGCGTATTTCTATGATGACGCCAATTTAGAAAGACATTTCAGCCACTGCTGCTATCAACATAAGGGCCAAATCTTTCGCCCTCTGGTTTGCTCGGTAGGAGCATGAGAATCAAGGGAAGATCTGATCTAGCCGAAGAAGGCATTGCCGTTGATCCAGAATCTCAAAAAAAACGCCATGAGGCCCATTGCTGATCGAAATACCACTATTTTCT
>NZ_JAVRKK010000064.1:0-11943 GCF_031962545.1 Candidatus Igneacidithiobacillus taiwanensis | reverse complement strand
ACAACGCCGAACGGCCACACCATCGACTCGGACAGAAACCACCGCTATCCTTCCTCCTCCAACATCTACCACAGTGCCAAAGGTGGTGGACGCATACAATTACTGGACGCGATCATTCTATAGCCGGTAAAATATCAAATCCAATGAATCAAATTTAGTTTACCGATTAGTATTTCTAATTTTATCGAGAGTTGCCCATGGACCGTCACCTCGACCCCACGCTGCTGTTGATCTGGGCCCAGGCCGCGCGGGCGGGCAATCTGCACCAGGCGGCGGAGCGGCTCTTTCTCACTCAGCCAGCCATCTCCCATCGGCTCAAACAGTTGCAAGAGCGCATAGGCGAACCTTTGTATCGTCGCACCCATCGCGGCATCCAACCCACGCCCATCGGCATCGCCTTGTGGCGCATTGCCGAGCGGATCGAGGCGGCCATCGACGAAGCCGATGGCTTGTGCAAAGACAGTCAAGGACTGCTCACCGGTACCGTCCACCTCGCCGCCAGCCAGAGTAATGCCGAGGCCTTGCTGCCACGGCTGCTCGCCCAATTTCATCGCGACTATCCCGCCATCCATCTCCAGGTGAGCGCCCTGAATAGCCGCCAGGCACGGCAAACGCGGGAGGAATACGATTTGGTCTTCGTCGAGGACGATCTACCGGCCGGCGAGCAAGGGAACTGGGTACAGGAAACCCTAGTGGAGACGGAAATCGGGGTTATACTGCCGGCCCATCATCCATGGGCACAGGAAGGCAATCCCTTGGCACTGGCAAATCTAGACCAGGTAGACCTGATCTGGCGCGAGGCCGGATCGGGAATTCGCGAAGCGGTCCTGACGGCGGCACGCAGCGCCGGCATCACTCTGCCCATCCGCTATGAATTCAGTGGCCTCACCGCCATTCGGGAGGGGGTACGTAGCGGGCTGGGACTCGCTTTTGCTTCCTTCTTGCAGGCCAAGCTCGACCCCGATTTGGCGCTGCTTGGGCTGGTGCCAGCCATTCCGCATCGGCTATCGGTCTTGCACCGGCGCGATGCCAATCCTGCCACTCTGACCTTGCTGCGCACCCTGCGCGCCTCACTGCAGGCGAAGACAGCATGAAACTGCCTCCCCTGCAGCCGGCGACTCTACTGCGCCGGTATAAGCGTTTTCTAGCCGACTGCGAGCTCGAAGGCGGTACCGTGGTGCAGGCGCACTGTCCGAATCCGGGCAGCATGCAGAGCTGCGCCGAGCCGGGGCAACCAATACTGTTGTCACACAGCGACGACCCAAAGCGCAAGCTGGCCTGGACTTGGGAGCTGTACTGGAGCGGGAAGAGCTGGGTCACCGTCAACACCCAACGCCCCAACGCCATAGTTGCCGAGGCCTTGGCAGCGCAGAAAGTAGATGAACTGAAAGGCTACGCCCAGTTACGCCCAGAGGTGGCCTATGGCGAGCACGAACGGGTGGATTTTCTGCTCGAGGATGCGGGACGTGGAAAGGCCTATGTGGAGGTCAAATCCTGCACGCTACTCGACGACGACGGGGTGCTGCGCTTTCCCGACGCGCGCAGCACTCGTGCACTGCGCCATCTTGCGGCGTTAGAACAAGTGCACAAGCAAGGACATCGCGCCGTAATGTTCTTTTTGCTCGGGCGGGAGGATGGGCAGGGATTCGCACCCGCCGATACCATCGATCCGGAATACGGCCAGCGCCTTCGGCAGGCACGCGACTTGGGTATCGAGATCCTTGCCTATCGCAGCCGGGTCAGGCCTGATAGTATAACCCTTAGCAACGCGGAACCCCTGTTGTTCTGAATGGATCGTGCAAGGAGTACGGATGTTACGTCGAGCCCAAGCCCGCCCCCCGGTAGTCGTCCACAATGCCGAAGAAATCGAGAAAATGCGCGTGGCCGGTCAGCTCACCGCCATGGTGCTAAAAATGATTGCTCCACACGTACGGGCAGGGATCAGCACCGGCGAACTCGACCGCATCTGTCACGATTATATCGTCAACGAATTACAGGGCATCCCGGCACCCCTCAACTACCAGCCCAGCCCGGAATACCCCCCCTTTCCCAAGTCAGTCTGCATCTCTGTCAATCATGTGATTTGCCACGGGATCCCTGGCGATCGAATTCTCAAAGACGGTGACATCCTCAACATCGATGTCACCGTCATCAAGGATGGCTTTCACGGCGACAGCAGCAAGATGTTCATGGTCGGCAACGTCCCCCTGAAAGCGCGGCGAGTGGTGGAAGTCGCCCATGAGGCAATGGTGCGTGGCATCGAGGTGGTGCGCCCGGGTGCGACCCTGGGAGACATCGGCCATGCCATCCAGAGCTACGCCGAGGCGCAGCATTGCTCGGTAGTGCGGGAGTTTTGCGGACATGGCATTGGGCGCAAATTTCACGACGAGCCGCAGATTCTCCACTACGGCGAGCCGGGTAAGGGCCTCGCCCTGGTTGCGGGGCAGACCTTTACCATCGAGCCGATGATCAATGCCGGCAAACGCCATATCAAGGCCCTGCCCGATGGCTGGACCATCGTCACCAAAGACCATAGCCCTTCGGCACAATGGGAACACACGGTACTGGTAACCGAAACCGGCTATGAGGTGCTAACGCAACTGCCCGGAGACCCTCTCTGAAGACAGAGGCGGTTCTCCATTCCTCGCGCACTGCCTTGGCCTCGGCGACCCAGCTGCCGACAGCGCCGGTTTTTCCTACTATTGGTGCCAGCAGGCAGCGTTTGCGCCTCTATGCACGTGCCATCGACCAGTATCTACGAGTGCTCTGGCGGCAACTCGGGGCGCCCGATGGGCTCTGTCTACTGGCAGTGGGGGGCTACGGGCGGGGCTTGCTGTTTCCCTATTCCGATCTCGATCTCCTCTTGTTGCGCGCGCCCGACTGCACCGCCGAAGATTTTGTCAGTCGCTTTCTCACCGTGCTCTGGGATGCAGGGTTCCAGGTCGGTGCCTCCTTGCGCAGTGTTGCAGAAACTCTGGAGGCAGCACGGGACGATCTCAGCGTTTCGACAACGCTTCTCGAGTGTCGTTTTTTGATTGGCGAGCGCGCGCCCTGGCGAATGCTCCAGGAGCGGCTGCGTGCAACTCCGCCAGAATCGATCAATGCCTTCTTTGCGGCCAAGGTGGCGGAGCAAGAAGCCCGGCATCGTCGTTTTCGCGATACCGCTTATCACCTCGAACCGCAAATCAAAGATGGCCCCGGCGGTCTGCGCAATGTCCACCAACTCTTGTGGTTGGCGGGGCGAATTTGGCAGCAACCGGACTTGGCTGCGCTAAAACAGGTAGGGATTTTTGACGCCAAAGATCTGCGCCAGCTGCGTGCTGCCGAAAACTTTCTCACGGCGGTGCGCATTGCTTTGCACCAGCGCAGTCGCCGCAGCGAGGATCGCCTGCGCCTGGAATTGCAAGAAGCAATTGCCAATGATCTCGGGCTACGCGCCAGAGGCGGCCGTAGTGCGGCAGAGCGTTTGATGCAGAAGCTCTATCAGGCCTTTGCGCGAATTCAGCAGCTTGCCGCAGTAGCCGAGGAAGGTATCGCGCAATATCTCGCTACCGGAACCGTTGGCGACAGCGCAAAAGACTTGCCGGAGTCGCCCATCGCCCTGCTGCGTTTGTGGTCGCAACGGGCGAGCAGTGGTCAGGAACTGGCGGCGCAAACCGTGTGGGCGGCCCGTCGAAAGGCGCCAGAATGGAACCCAGGCCTCTTTGCCGATCCGCGCTTTCGGGCGACCTTTCTGCAAGCCATCGTCGACCCCCCACGCGCCCAGCGCGTACTCAACGCTTTGCATCGTGCGGAATTGCTTGGTCGAGTGCTACCCGCCTTTCAGCGCATCAGTGGCCTCATCCAGCACGATCTGTTTCATGTCTACACCGTCGATCAACATACCCTGTTTCTGGTAGAACAACTTGCCGAACTCTGGCAGGATGAGAAAACACCGTCGATTCGGCGGGCTTGGCAGGAAATCGATCAACCCGCGTATCTCATTCTTGCAGGACTCTTTCATGACATCGGAAAAGGGCGCGGCGGCGATCATTCGCGCATCGGCGCCCGCGAGTGGCGGCGGTTTGCGCGTCGGTTGCAGTTGCCGGAGAGCGAGCGCAATTTGGTCGGCTGGCTGGTGGAGGAGCATTTGCAGATGTCGTCGACTTCCCAGCGCCGCGACCTCGACGACCCGGAAACCATCCGCCAATTCGCCCAGGTAGTTGGCACCCGCAAGCGTTTGGCACACTTGTTTTTGCTTACCGTTGCGGACATGCGCGCCACCAACCCCGAGCTCTGGAACAGTTGGAAAGCCAGCCTGCTCTTCAAGCTATATGATAGCGTCGATCGATTTCTCGCTTTTGGGACCCCGGCTGATGACCGTCTTACGGCGGCGCGCCAACGCATTGCTGAACTGGGTGCTGCCTTCTCCCCCACCGAGCGCGAAATCTTGGAACGCCTTTGGCGGGCGCTGCCGGCCGGCTATTTTTTGCGCTATGACCGCGAAGAGCTGCTCTGGCAGGGGCGGGAGATCGTACAACGCGAGGAAGATTATCGTGTTGCCATTCGCGCGCATCCCTTGCAGGGCGAGCAGATCTTTCTTTTTGGCCCGGATCGTGGTGGGCTCTTTCAGGACATTGCCGGGGTGCTCGACCGCCACTCCCTGAGTGTTCTCGACGCCCGCATCGATACTAGTGACAACGGTCTGGCCCTAGATACCTTTCATGTACTCGACAACACCCGGGCCTTTCACCGCAGTAGTCGCGCGCATGCCGAACTCGCGGCAGAGCTGCACGCCATGCTCAACCAAGGGGTACAGAAAGCGCCGCGTTTTGGTCTCCGCCATCGCGACGCACGCCATCGTTTTTTTGCCGCCGTTCCCCTCCTGCTGCGCCTCGATAACGATGCGCTCCTCGACGACACCTTGCTGGAGATCCACAGCGCCGACCAAATGGGCCTGCTCTACCTCGTTGGCTCCGTGCTTGCTAGTCTGGGTTTTAGCGTCGTTGGCGCCAAGGTGTCCACCTTTGGCGAACGAGTCGAGGATACTTTTTTCATTCGCAACAGTCGCGGCGAAAAACTCCGTCGGCGCGAGCGCCAATTACTGTGTCAGACCTTGGAAGAAAAATTACAAACACTACTTCCCTCCGGTACTTCCAAATGCCACTGAAAAATCTCTTTCTCCCCCCTCCTCAACGTCTTGGCGATCGCTGCTTGGGACTAGCCGGAATGCTGCGCGCGGCGCAGCAGGTGCAAGAGGCGGCGCGCCGCGGCCGCAGCGACAATCATCTGCTGCTCCTCAGTGTGCAAAGTATTCTGGCCATCGATGCTCCGAACGCCCTCGCCGCTCTCGCCGGTCTGGAAGGACTACAAAGACCCTTGCAGCAGCTTTGCCCATTGCTTCAACGCGGCCCCACCCAGGCAGAAGAAGCCGAGCTCCTGCGTTATACCCTGTCCTTGGCCAAGCTCAGTGGCCGTCTGCTGGCTCACCCGGCTGCTTTGGATCGCTTGCAACGAGGCATCGAGCAGGCACACAGACAGATCGATCATTTTGGCGAACTCCTTCATCCCAGCGTGCTTGCGGGCCTGGCGGAAACCTATGCCGAAGGCATCGGCACTTTGTCGCCACGCATCATCGTAGCTGGTGAGAGCCGCTTCCTGACCCGCGACGAGGATACCAGCCGTATTCGCACCCTCCTCCTCGGGGGTATTCGCGCCGGGGTACTCTGGCGTCAGGCGGGGGGTAAAATCTGGACGACCTTGCTCGAACGCAATCGCCTATGTACCTGCAGCCAAGAATATCTGCGGCAATTGCCGATGGCGTCGGCCAATCGAAGCTGACGGCAGCCTCACGCCTTGGTCGCGGCAAAGGCGCAACGATCGTTGAGGGGGCAACTGCCACAGCGCGGCGTGCGCGGCCGGCAATAGTCCTTTCCGAGCTGCACCAACAGGGCATGCAATTCTTTGCGGCGGGCGACGTCTCTCGGTGGCAACTGGGTGTCGATCGCGCGCTGCAGCGCGGCATAGGAGATATCCGGGGTAACCCAGCCGAGTCGGCTCGCGATGCGCCGTGTGTAGGAATCGACCACCATCACCGGCAAATCCAAGGCATAGAGCAGGATGGAGTCGGCGGTTTCCTCGCCAACGCCATGCACCGCCAATAAGCGTGGCCGCAACACTGGCGCCGACAAGCCCTTGGCCAAGTTCTCCGGTTTTTCAGCGCATCCCTGGTCTACGAGGAATTGCACCAAGGCAAGCAAGCGCCGCGCCTTGATGCGAAAATAACCGGCAGGACGCAAACAGTCCTCCAAGACTGCGGCCTTTGCTGCCAAGATAGCCGGCGCCGTCAGCAAATTGGCAGCACGCAGGCGGGCAATGGCCTTTTCGACATTGGTCCACGCGGTATTCTGGGTGAGGATGGCGCCAACCATGACCTCGAAGGCCGAATCTGCCGGCCACCAGGGTTGCACCCCCCAGCACTCTGAGAGACGCTGGTAGAGCCAAGCCCAGTCGGCGGCAAATTCCACCGTCATCGCTGTGCTGTGTTCCTTCGTGCCGGCTGTCGCCCGGCTGCGCGGCCGTTGCTGGGTAGTGCGGATTTGGCGGCGGTATCCTGCCAGCCCACAGCGGCAAGCAAAGTCGCACGTTCTTCCTCGGGCAACTCTTCTACGTAGCCAACTTTTAGATGACGCGGCATTTCGATGGGGCCGTAGCGGACGCGAATCAGCCGACTCACGGCCAAATCGAGGGCCTGAAAGAGCCGCCGTACTTCGCGATTTCGCCCTTCTTCGAGGGTCACATTATACCAGTGATTGGCCCCTTCCCCGCCGGCATCCTCCACGCTCAGGAACTTTGCCGGCCCATCTTCCAGTTCGACGCCGGCAAGGAGTTGGGCAATTTGGGCATCGCTGAGCCGACCGAGCACGCGTACCGCATACTCTCGCTGTAATCCGGCGCTGGGGTGCATGAGGCGATTGGCGAGGTCTCCGTCGTTGGTCAACAGCAGCAGCCCTTCGGAGTTGAGATCCAAGCGCCCAATGGAAATCCAACGGCTGGCGCGCAAACGGGGTAAGCGGTCGAATACCGAAGGACGCCCCTCGGGATCGCGACGACTACAGATTTCTCCGGCCGGTTTGTGATAGCGCAGAATGCGCAGCCGACCCTGGGTCCAGGCAGGGATCCGTAAGGGCTTGCCGTCAATGAGGATCTGCGCCGACGGACCCACTCGATCCCCCAGCTTGGCGATCTGCCCATCGATCTGGACCCTACCATCGCTAATCCAGGTTTCGAGGGCACGGCGAGAACCCAAGCCATAACGCGCCAGTACTTTTTGCAGTTTTTCGTCCATTTGGCTGCCTCCCGGCAGTAAAAAATCGGCCCCACCACAGGGGTGAGGCCGATGCTACACAACAACGCAAAAACTCAGGAAGCCTTGCGCTGTTCGATTTCGCCTTCTTCCTTGAGGCGGGTGATGCCCATCATTTTGAAGAGCACACGCTCATAGAAGGGCTCCGAAACACCCATCTTCATCTTGCGGATGAAATACTTCTCGAACGCGACCTTGGCCAAATGCACCCAACGCCCGTAGGCGAAGACGTCGACCTTGCGCGGCTTGATCTGCGGCAAGGCCACGAAAGCGGCGCCGCGATCACCCATGTCGGCAAAGCAGACGGCATTCCAAGTACCCATGGTCTTGTCGCCCACACGGCCTTCGATGTCGGCCTTGATGTTGTGTACCGCGGCACTGACCATCGACTCGATCATGTAACCGGTCTTGGGAGCGCCGGTAGGCACCGGGGTGGTCTCCACTGGCGGGATGGCAATGGCGATACCCACCGCATAGATGTTGGGGTACTTTTTGCTACGCTGATGTTCATCGACGATGACGAAGCCACCGGGGTTACAGAGGCCTTCCACATTGGCCACCGCGGGAACGCCGCGGAAGGCCGGAATCATCATGCCAAACTTCACTGGCAGGGTGAATTCCTTCTCGGTCTCCCCCTTGTCATTCACCTGGGTGATGTGCATCTCGCCATTCTCGACCTTGGTCACCTTGCAGTTGGTGTAGGCCTTGATGCCCTCTTCCTGCAGTCCCCTGGTCAAAATACCGGTAGAGTCGCCCACGCCGGAAATGCCCAAGTGCCCAATGTAAGGCTCACTGGTAACGAAGGAGAAGGAGGGGATCTTGTCGCGCATACCGCGCTTTTTGAGATCGGATGCAACGATCATGGCATATTCGTAAGCCGGGCCGAAGCAGCTGGCGCCAGGCATGGCGCCAATGACGATGGGGCCCGGATTTTCGAGCAGCTCCTGATACTTGCCGTAGGCTAGCTCGGCATGATCGGTGGTACAGACGGACTGCACCGGACCCTCGTGGGGATCGGAACCCGGGACCAACTCAAAGGCCAGACGCGGACCGGTAGCGATCATGAGGTAGTCGTAATGTACCTTACTGCCATCGGCGAGGGTGATTTCCTGGGCTTCGGCATCGATCTTTTCGGCCGTCTTGGCAATGAACTTGATGCCACGGCGTTCCACATAGGGCTGAATCGGAAAGGTAATGTCTTCGCGCTTGGACCAACCAACGCCCAACCAAGGGTTGGAAGGCACAAACTGGAAATAATCGTTGCTACTGATGAGAGTAACTTCGTGCCCCGCACCCAGTGCGTGCTTCATCTCATAAGCCGCCGGCATGCCGCCGGTGCCTGCTCCCAAAATAACTACATGTGCCATGGCTTGCTCCTCAGAAATCTACCCAGCAATTGGTATGGTGCACGAAAAGGATCATCTCGACTTCTCCGCTTCCTCGCGCAATATCGGTCAGCCTGCGGCCACAGTCAAATCAGCAATTTCTAATCTTTTCATCATATTTGCTTATGCGTCCTCTGCTTCTCTTGCCGAAACCATTGGTGGCAAAGCAGCCAAGGAAGGTAAACCAAAATGCCGCAAAAATGCTTCGGTCGTACCCCACAGTGCCGGTCTGCCCGGACCATCGCGATGCCCCTTGACCTCGATCCAGCCGAGCTCCTGTAACTGTTGCATTACGCCACTGGCGAGAGCAACGCCGCGCCAGTGCTCGATTTCCGGACGGGTGATGGGCTGCTGATAGGCAATGATCGCCAGGGTTTCGAGTACTGCCTTACGCAGCGGACGCGGCTTTTCGAGCTGCAGATCGTCGAGCAGGTGGAGATACGAGGTGCGTAGCCGCGCCTGATAGCGTCCTTCTTGTTCGACGATGGCAAGCGGCCCCCAGCCATCGGCGCAGAGGGCATCGAGAGCGGTCTGCCACTGCGGGTGTTCCTCTGCGAGCAGGGTGTGCAAACGCTCGCGCTCGATTCCTTCCTCGCTCAGCAGCAGGATTGCCAGGAGGAGATCGCGCAAGGCATCTTCACTGCTCATCCCACGCCTCCACCGCCACGATCAGCCAGTCTTGATCCTGCCAAATCAGGCGCAGCGCCTGCTGACGCAAGAGCTCGAGAATGGCGAGCAGATTCAAGCCCAGTTGCAGACGGGTGCGCTGCTCCGGCAGGGTCTCGCGAAAATAGAGAGGACGCCGCGCCACCCGGCAGCGCTGCAAGAGGTCGAGGATGCGCTGTCGCAAATCGACGGAGCGCTGCGGTGCCGGCGCGCGACTTTGGCGATGCACCTGACGCCGTACAATCTGCTCCAGTGCCGCCAGCAAATGCTGCGGGCGTAGCGGCGGCGGCGTAAAAGGTAACGGATCGTGCGCTACCGCTGCGGGTAGCAAAAAATCCTGCCCTGCCCGCGGCAGACCAGCCAAGGCTTCGGCCTGCGCCTGCACTTGGGCAAGTAACGCCAACCGCTGCGCCAATTCCTCGCGCGGGTCGACGGGCTCTCCTTCCTCTACGGGCGGTAGGGGCAACAACATGCGCGCCTTGATTTCTGCCAGCCAGGCGGCCATGAGCAGGTAATCCGCTGCTAGCTCGAGGTGTCGTCGCCGCGCCTCCTCCAGATAACTCAGGTACTGCCGGGTTACCTCGGCTACGGGAATGTCGCGAATATCCATGCGGTTACGGCGAATGAGCCAGAGCAGGAGATCGAGGGGCCCCGAAAACTGGTCGAGGATCACCTCGAGGGCATCGGGGGGAATGTAGAGCCCCTCGGGAATGACGGTAGCATCGTTAGCCGACATCCAGCCCCATCACCGTGCGGACCCGCAGCAGCGTCTCTTCGGCGCGAGCCCGTGCCTTGCTCGCCCCTTGCGCCGCGATTTCGCGCAGACGTTCGGGCTGCGCCGCCCACTCCTCCGCCCGCGCCCGGATGGGTGCCTGCTCGGCGAGCACCTTTTCCACCAGCGCCTGTTTGCAATCGACACAGCCAATCTCGGCACTGGTACAACCCGCCTGCACCCAGGCAAGGGTTTCTGGGAAGGAATAGACCTGGTGCAGCGGCCACACCGGACAATCTTCGGGGTTACCCGGGTCGCGCCTGCCCACCCGCTTGGGGTCCGTAGGCATGGTCAGCAGCTTTTTTCGCACGCTCTCCGGCTCCTCACGTAGGCCAATGGCGTTACCGTAGGATTTCGACATCTTGCGCCCATCCAAGCCGGGCATCTTTGCCGCCTCGGTGAGCAAGGCCTGGGGCTCGACGAGAATACTGCGTCCCTTCCCTTCCAGGGCCGCAAGCAGCAAGGTCTTGGTTGCCTCGTTGAGGCTACCGGCCTCCTGGAGCATCTCCCGAGCCGTAGCGATAGCGCTCTCGTCGCCAGACTGCTGATAGCGCTCCTGCAAGCGCTGGAACTCCTGCTTGCGCTTTTTACCCAGGGCCTGGAGGCCCGCGGTAATTGCCGCTTCGTCGGCGGCACTGCGGCCGTAAAGGCTGTTGAAACGGCGTGCCAGTTCGCGGCAAATTTCTAAATGCGCCACCTGGTCGGCGCCCACGGGCACCCACTCGGCGTCGTACAGCAAAATATCCGCGCTCATCAGCGCCGGATAGCCCAAAAACCCATAGGTAGCCAAATCGCGGTCACGCAGCTGCTCTTGCTGGTCTTTGAAGGTGGGCACGCGCTCGAGCCAAGACAGGGGCGTGAGCATGCCCAAAAGCAAGGCAAGTTCGGCATGCTGAGGTACCCAGCTTTGAATGAAGAGGGTCGCCTTGTTCGGATCGAGCCCCACGGCAAGCCATTCGATGAGCACTTCCCAGGTCGAGCTGCGAATGCCCTCCGGGTGCTCGTAGTGGGTGGTCAGGGCATGGAGATCGGCAACAAAGAAGAAGGCGTCGTGTTCTTCCTGCAGGCGCAACCAGTTCTTCAGCACGCCATGATAATGACCGAGGTGCAGTCGACCGGTTGGGCGCATGCCCGAGACGACGGTGGTACTCATGCGAGTCCTCCCAAGCGAAAAAAGAATCCCTGAAACCACTCGAAGGCCGGACCGAGTAAGGTCCAGAGAACACCGGTGAAAAGCAAAACGATGAGGATGATGAAGCCATAGGGCTCCACCCGGGAAAGGGCTTGGGAGGCCTGCGGCGGTAACAAACCGACGGCCACCCGACCGCCATCGAGGGGTGGTATGGGAATCAGGTTAAAGAGAAACAGCACGCCATTGATAAGGATACCGGCCTGCCCCATCAACTGCATGGGTTCGGCAAAGTAGGGCGTCGTTGCGGCCAAGTGCACTCCCAGCCAAAGGATCCCGGTCCAGAACAGAGCCATGAGCAGGTTGGCGGCGGGGCCAGCAATCGCCACCAAGACCATGTCGCGCTTGGGGTCGCGCAAACCGGCAAAATTTACCGGCACCGGCTTGGCATAGCCAAAGAGAAAAGGCGAGTGAAAGAGCAGGAGCATAGCGGGCAGGAGTACCGTTCCGAAAGGATCGATGTGCTTGAGGGGGTTGAGGGTCAGACGCCCCATCAGCATTGCCGTCGGATCGCCGCGCTTCCAAGCCATCCAACCATGGGCAACCTCATGTACGGTAATGGCAAAGAGCACGGGAAGCGCCCAGA
>NZ_JAVRKK010000063.1:0-11952 GCF_031962545.1 Candidatus Igneacidithiobacillus taiwanensis | reverse complement strand
CCAAGGGTCTGTTTGCATCCGGCCCCCATGGCAAAACGCAACGCTATTTGGCCGCCAAAACCCTGTATCACCGCCTGCCAGTTCCGCCCCGGGTAAAGCACAAACTACGAAATTTGGGTAAGCGTATACTATCGCCAGAAACCTTACAGGATTATCAGACCTGGATCAAACGTTACGATGCCCTTACGGACACCGACCGCAAGGTCATTGGGCAGCAGATTGCCTCGTGGGAGAATCCACCCAAAATATCTGTCATCATGCCCTGTTATAATCCGCCAGAGAAGTTTTTGCGTCTGGCTATCGAATCGGTACGCAAACAACTGTATCCCCATTGGGAACTTTGCATTGCAGATGATGCTTCACCGCAACCCCATGTACGCAGAGTTCTGGAAGAATACGCCCGCCGGGATCAGCGTATCAAAGTTCTTTTCCGTGAGAAAAACGGTCACATTTCTGCTACCTCCAACAGTGCCCTGAGTCTCGCTTCCGGGGAGTACATTGCGTTACTCGACCACGACGACGCCCTGGCCGAACATGCCTTGTATTGGGTGGCCGCAGAGATTATGCAGCATCCAGAGGCGGAGCTGATCTATAGCGATGAAGACAAGATAGATAAAAACGATCGTCGCTGCGATCCATTTTTCAAGCCGGACTGGAATCCTGAACTGCTCCTGGGACAAAACTACATCAGCCACCTTGGTGTTTACAAAAGAGATCGTGTGCTTCAGATTGGCGCATTTCGGGAAGGGTTTGAAGGGAGCCAGGACTGGGACTTGGTGCTGCGCTTTACGGAAGGGTTACCTGTAGAAAAAATCCGACATATCCCAGCAGTGCTGTACCACTGGCGTATGCTCGCCAATTCCACTGCCAGCAATTTAGCCGCCAAACCTTATGTGGTGAATGCGGCTAGTAAAGCTATAGCTGAAGCCCTGCACAGAAAAAAGGAAAATTTTTTACTGGATAGCGCCTGTGATGGTGCATTTCACTTGCCCCGTTTTGAGGTGCAGGAATGCTCCCTGGTCAGTATTATCATTCCCACCAGAAATGGATTGTCGGATCTCCGGCAATGCCTGGATAGCTTGGCCAAGACGGAATACCCTCATTATGAGATCCTTGTGATCAATAATCAAAGTGATGATCCTGATACTTTGGCCTTTTTCAATGATATTTCTAAAAAACCAGGGTGCCGTGTAGTATCCTATGACCAGCCATTTGACTACGCCGCAATGCATAATTGGGCGGTGCCGCAGGCGCGGGGTGACTACCTCTGCCTCCTGAACAATGATACCGAGGTAGTCACTCCGCATTGGTTGGGTGAGATGTTGGGCCAAGCCCAAAGGGATGGTATCGGCGCGGTAGGAGCCAAGCTGCTATATCCAGACGGAACAGTTCAGCATGGCGGTGTAGTGCTTGGGGTCGGGGGTATAGCTGGGCACGCGCACAAAGGGAAGGCGGGAGAATTTTCTGGTTACTTTAGTCGCGCATCCTTGGTACAAAACTTCAGTGCCGTGACTGCGGCTTGCATGCTCCTTCGCAAGAAGGATTGGGAGATTGTTGGCGGTATGTCTGCGGAACTTTCTGTCGCATATAATGATGTTGACCTCTGCCTCAAGCTACTAGAAATGGGCAGGCGAAATGTCTGGTTACCCCATGCAGTTCTCTATCACCATGAATCCAAGTCGCGCGGTAGTGACCTCCAGCCGCACAAACTCCGACGATTTGCCATGGAGCATGCCTATATGCAATGGCGCTGGGGGGCAGCCCTTCGCACTGATCCCGCCTATAATCCAAACTTAACGTTGGATAGGGAAGATTTCAGTATGGCTTGGCCGCCACGGGTACAACGGCCCTGGCATAGAGAACCGATAGTGATAGACGTGCCTTATGGGTTACCACACATGGAAGCCAAACCCTTGACACTCATGCCTGGGGGAGAGTTGCAAGGAAGTTTTCCGTTGCCGGTAGGGGTTCGAGGCACGTTACATGGTATGGGCATCATGATAGGTAACTATGGGGGTGCTTCCAATGGCACGCTCACTCTCCGGATCGAGGACGATACCGGCCAGATAGTTCATGCCCATACACCCTTGTCTGGGTCTCAAGATAATGCGATGCTTCCCATGATATTTACCCGTGGCCACTTGATTCTGCAAGGCCAGGAAAGATTGACTTTCCGGGTGAAGCTCGAAGGGGCTTCCCATCCTGTAGCTCTCTGGACGTATCCGCTCAACGAACGTTGGGGACATCAAATCTCGGGTTATGAAGAGATGGCCATACGGATGGATCTACGGGCAATGACTGATAGCTTATGAGTTTGCCTTGTAAAAGATAGGATTTGCAAAATGCTCAGATCTAAAAGCAAGGTAATAAAGGAGCGGTTTCAATCTTGAAGCGCAACACCCTCGCCCATCAAACGACCAGGGCTTACGCATGAAAACTTTTGATGGTCAGAACACCAGCATCCATTTGTTTTACTAGAATTTTTACGGTCATGCGAGGGGCAGCGCGCCATCCATGACCTACACAAGAAAACCACCAATGACAGCGCGTCTGGCAAGAGAGACTATCAGCCTCTTGTTCTTTCGGGAGCCAACTGGCTGGACATCATCGGCCGGGCTGGTGGGATCAAGTCTTGCCATGCCCGTTTATCAATATAACTATATGTTTTACAATAAAATTGGTGACTGATGTTTTCATGCGTAAGCCCTGATCAAACGACCCTTTGATGGAAACGCGCGTCGAGGCCTGCCTGACCAATGTTTTCGGGCAGACCTCTGGCGTTGTTGGAAAGTGGGCAAAAAAAAGATGGGTTGTTGGACTGGCATGGCAGGCTCACTCGTACACCGGTGTACGACAGGGATTGAGAAACACCGCCACGAACCGCCAGAATGGTATACTGTTGTTGCTTTTGCGTCGCCGCGACGCAAAAGCTATACCAAAGCCGCGCGCCCTTTATCTTGCGTTCCCTCTCGTTGGTCGGGAACGGGTAAATTTTGTCAGGTGATGCTCAATCACGCCCAGCCGCTGGATCTTGTAGGCAGTCTTGCAGGTACAAAGGGGGGTGCGACATATAATAAGTAAAATTTATTTAATATAAATAAAATTTATCAATGTACAGCCGCTGAACGTTGATAAATTAAATATATGAAATATAAAATATTATTATCGAAGGTATCGGCTGGACATTCACCCCGCAACGCGGGAATCCAGCGAGTCGGATTGCATCCGGCATTTACTGGAACGGCATAATACCCGCTCAGGTGAACCCAAGACCAGCAACCAGAATGCCCGTAAAAGCCCCAAATTTGCCCTAGAAGCGATTGAGAACAGCGGGGATAGAGAAATATACCCCACCCATCCACAAAAACGGCGGATAAAACTGTGGATGACCCCGCTAAGGCCTCCCCAAGATTCGAGAATCAGGCCCGCCACTTTTCGTGGCATGCCTGAACCCTCTCACCCTCCGTGCCGGACATCGAGGCCTCGACTACCCTTGGCCGACGCCTTAGCCGATACGCTTTCCCGCGGAGTGCTGCCCTCGGTCCTGCGCTCGCTTCGCTCGCTAGGCCCTCAGCCAGCCTGATTTAGTTTTTTCGATCTGAGGATCTAGGACCACCAGGACATATCCCGTAAGGCCATACAAAACAAACTTGGAAATGCCCCTCTGATCCAGGGCTACCGCCCTGGCAGGGAGCCTGCAAGCAGGCCTACCCTCCGGGGGATATACAAGAGGGGCGATTAGTCGCCAACGCACCAGTTTTCGACAGTCCTGTGATGTACTCCAAGTTCCATGGCGATTTTTCGGTAGGTCCATCCCTTGGCCCGCAGAAGCCGTGCTGTGGCCCGTTTTTCCTCGTTGGCTACCGTTACCCCATCCAGGGTGTATTGCGTGGCATAGCGGCCTTCTTTGGCCCGATTACGGGCACTCTGGCGTGCCTGTTCTCGTCGTTTCTGTTCCTCATTGGGAATGATGGCCCGGAGATTGGGTAGGAGAACCGGGGGGATGAGGTCGCTCATCCAGTCGTAAAGGGTTTGCCTGCGGAATCGGTAGCGGGGATCGACCTTCTGGCCGTTCCACTCGATGGTATGCCCTTCGGCTGCCTGTTGGGCGCGTTTCAGGACCGGCTGCATGGCCTGCCGGATCTCGGGTTGCTCTAGGTCCGTGTGATGGTGGGCGAGGCCTACGATTTCATCCTCAATACCTTCGGGATGGGTGAACCAGCTAAGGGCTACACCAATGAGGAATAGCCACTTGTCCCGGTAGCCTTCGGGGATATGATGCCCATAGTGGCCGGAGATGGCGAGAAGATCCTGGAATACCAGGTGCCAGCGGGCATAGATGCTGCCCTGGATGGCCTTGTCAGGGGTTTTTCTCTTGACCCGGATGTCTCGGACTTGGGCTCTGGGTTTCCCTTCGGTGCCCAGGATCTCAAAGGCAATCTGCCGGAGGGACCAGTGGTGCCCATCGAGGACAATGGCCCGGACTTCTTCCCCTTTGTTTCTCGTGCCCACGACCCGTAATAGCCGGGTGCAATCCTTGGCCGCAGCATCGGAGCCCAGGGAGCGGAAGATACGGATCAGGGCATCCTGGCAGCGTTGCCAGACGGGTAGCGCCTTGGGGGGTAGGGATTCCAGGAGCCAGTACAGGTGCAGGCCTTTCCCAGAAGCCACGATGATATTGGGTGTGGGGATCTGGGCATCGGTGCAGGCATCAAGGACCCCGTATACGTCTGTGTAGTCGTCCAGGTCCACATACAGGGACCGCAGGGAACGTAACAGGCGAATGAATCGCCAGCCGTCGAACTCGTTGACGGTGATGAAGATATCTTCCCGTCCCTGGTCATAGCGGAAGATCTCAGGGATACGGGGGTCATTGGGCTTGATCTTGATCCAGCGCTTTCCTTCGGCGGCTTTACGTTCCCAGTGAATGACCACACCACGCTGCTTCTCGTGCAGCAGCTCGTAATGGGACAGGGGAAGATCCAGGCCAAGGCCTAGCTGATTGGGTAGGGGGTGATAATTTCTATGGGCGGCCATGCTGCCCCCTGGTGCTCGCGTCTTGTTGACGGGACCGGGGGGCTAGTGAAGATGCGTAGCGATTGCTACACTTTTCCACGGTGTCGGTGCCGTCCGGTGCCCATATGCCCCGATATCCTGTTTGCCCTGCCAGAGCGTAGAAGGAATCGGGGCATTGGTTTTTGCGGTTCATACCAATACCTTTTGCAATTTCAAAATCATCCGGCGAATCTACTCCTAGAACTGCAAAGTTGCCAAGTGGCCGCTCCTAAGTAACCAAAGTGAACGCAAGATAAAGGGCACATGGTGCGCTTGAGATACTTTGGTTTGTCTTGCTCTCAACCTACCAAGGCCACCACCAACGGCGCTTGGTTTCTGGGCCAGCCAGTAGTCTTTGCTCCATAGAGTCCACTTTCTTTCTGAGCCACTCGATCTCAGCCAGCGCTCGATCCAATTCCTCTTGCTTGGCCTTAAACAGGGCATGAGATGCATCAAGCTCCGCCTGTAAAGTAGCCATTTTTTTGTAAATTTCTATTGTTAACTCGTGTATACCTGTACGTTCACTGTCATTGTAAACTTTACAATCTTCGGGATTGCTTTCCAGTCCAGAGGAAAGTGTCCCGAACACCCGAAGAAGCTCTGAGGTATCAACCTTCGGCTTTCCTTTCTCATCTCTATCAATGGATAAGGAACCATCGCGTATGTGCTTATAGAGCGTTACACGGGATATACCAACCAGCTTTGCGCCCTCTGTAAGTGTAACTTTCGACATGTTAATCAGTGTTAACCGGCGTAAACATGAACGTACTCTTACATGGAAAGCTCGTTGTGGGAGCCTATACGGACCAATTGAAGGGTATGCTCGTCCGGTTTGCGATAGATGAGTACCAAGTCTGGGTAAAGATGACAGTCACGGTGATCTATCCAATTCCCAGACAAGGCATGATCTTGGTACTTGGCTGGCAGTGCTTGATCGGCAGCAAGCAGGGCGAGAAGGGCTATAAAGTCTTTTTCTAGAGATTTTTTATGTTTTCCCTTTAACTCCCTCTTGTAGTCCCGCCGGAATCTTGTTGTACGCTCAATCTTTCGCATGAAGATCGGCCATCAGGTCATCAATGGTCTCGAATCTAGGGAGACCCCCTCTACGAGCCTCTCTCATGGCTTCTATTGTTTCTTCATTGGGAACCAGCGGTTCAAAAGGCAGGGCCTTTTCCTTAGCAATTCTGGTAAGCAGTAGCCGGAAAGCATCTGACACAGTGAGGCCCATGGCTGCGAGAACAACCGAGGCCTCTTCCTTGGTATGCTCATCGATACGAGCGCGAACGACAGTGTTAGCAGCCATACTGATAACCTCCTATACCAAAACCAAATAATGAGCTACATTGTAGCACAATTATGTATAGCGATGATAGGAGATCAAACATGGAATGGGATGTCGTTGAGGCTCTCCCAGAACCACTCTTAGCTGTTAAGGTCCGATTTGCCGACGGTACGCAAGGCCGGGTCCGATTTGAACCATCGCACTTAACTGGGGTATTCGAGCGGTTACGAGATGCAGAGGTGTTTAACCAGGTCAAAATAGAGGATGGAGCGCTGACGTGGCCTGGAGAAGTTGACCTAGCCCCTGATGCCATGTACGACACCATCAAGAGCCATGGTGAATGGGTGCTAAAATGACAGTCTCACCGATTTGTCTCATAACACCCCCTAACCGGCAGGCGGCAAACCTAGCAAAATCAGGCCATCCGCCGAGCCGTGCCCAAGGACAACGAGACAGAATGGTTCATTATGTCTATAAACTTTCAATTAATTAATAAAAAAAGAGATTTATTTATGAGCAATAAATTTAACCGTAACAACCATCAACAAGAGCTGGTAGTGGTTCTTGGCATGCATCGTAGTGGGACAAGTGTGGTTACCAGAGGGCTTATGGTGGCAGGCATTTCCTTGGGAGACAACTTGATGCCACCAGCAGCTGGTAATAATGACAAAGGATTTTGGGAGGATATAGATCTTGTTGATTTAAACGAGAGATTGCTAAAAGCCATTGGATATGCTTGGGACAGTGTGCGATCCTTACAGGCAGAACAAGTAGCGTTCCTCTCCCAGCAAGGCTATTTAATAGAAGCCGTAAGATTGCTTAATGAAAAGCTTAATCAATATAAAAAATTTGGATTTAAGGATCCGCGCGTTGCTAAACTGTTACCATTTTGGCAACGCGTATTTGAGGCTGGGGACTTTGCGCCACGTTACGTCGTTGCACTACGTAATCCTATCAGTGTAGCTGACTCTCTATATAAAAGAAATGGATTTCCGAAGGAAAAATCTTACTTACTCTGGATCGAGCATGTGCTGACTATACTGAAATGCATCGTCGGCAAGGATTATATTTTTATAGATTACGATAGAGTTTTAGAAAATACGGATGAGTTTTTAAAAGACATCACGGAATTTCTAGGTACTGAAGTTATTGAAGAAGATAGCGAGAAATTCAAGCATGATTTTTTAACAGATGAGCTTCGCCATTCTAAGTATAAACCAAAAGATATATTTGCCGATTATGCGGCAATTATGCTTACCAAAGAGGTTTATGGAGCGTTAGTTGAGGTTGTTGATAAGAAATCTTCAATTGAAGCTGTTATTCACCCAGATCGGCTAAATCAATGGGAGATCGAATTTGACCGAATGCGTCCGGCTTTGAACTTGATCGACAGCCTCAGCCAGGCCATCAGCGAGCGCGATAGCCAGATCGCCAGCCTCACCAACGAGACGGTACGTTTGAACCAAACCGTGACAGATCGTGAAACCCAGATCGCCAGCCTCAGCCAGGCCATCAGCGAGCGCGATAGCGGGCTAGCAAAGGCCAAAGAAGAAGCCGAGCGGATGCGCTCTTATCTAGCTTCGGTGTTTGAGTCAAGATCCTGGCGGGTAACCAAACCGATACGTAAGTCGATAGCCCTTTTGCGCCAAACCAAGGGTCTGTTTGCATCCGGCCCCCATGGCAAAACGCAACGCTATTTGGCCGCCAAAACCCTGTATCACCGCCTGCCAGTTCCGCCCCGGGTAAAGCACAAACTACGAAATTTGGGTAAGCGTATACTATCGCCAGAAACCTTACAGGATTATCAGACCTGGATCAAACGTTACGATGCCCTTACGGACACCGACCGCAAGGTCATTGGGCAGCAGATTGCCTCGTGGGAGAATCCACCCAAAATATCTGTCATCATGCCCTGTTATAATCCGCCAGAGAAGTTTTTGCGTCTGGCTATCGAATCGGTACGCAAACAACTGTATCCCCATTGGGAACTTTGCATTGCAGATGATGCTTCACCGCAACCCCATGTACGCAGAGTTCTGGAAGAATACGCCCGCCGGGATCAGCGTATCAAAGTTCTTTTCCGTGAGAAAAACGGTCACATTTCTGCTACCTCCAACAGTGCCCTGAGTCTCGCTTCCGGGGAGTACATTGCGTTACTCGACCACGACGACGCCCTGGCCGAACATGCCTTGTATTGGGTGGCCGCAGAGATTATGCAGCATCCAGAGGCGGAGCTGATCTATAGCGATGAAGACAAGATAGATAAAAACGATCGTCGCTGCGATCCATTTTTCAAGCCGGACTGGAATCCTGAACTGCTCCTGGGACAAAACTACATCAGCCACCTTGGTGTTTACAAAAGAGATCGTGTGCTTCAGATTGGCGCATTTCGGGAAGGGTTTGAAGGGAGCCAGGACTGGGACTTGGTGCTGCGCTTTACGGAAGGGTTACCTGTAGAAAAAATCCGACATATCCCAGCAGTGCTGTACCACTGGCGTATGCTCGCCAATTCCACTGCCAGCAATTTAGCCGCCAAACCTTATGTGGTGAATGCGGCTAGTAAAGCTATAGCTGAAGCCCTGCACAGAAAAAAGGAAAATTTTTTACTGGATAGCGCCTGTGATGGTGCATTTCACTTGCCCCGTTTTGAGGTGCAGGAATGCTCCCTGGTCAGTATTATCATTCCCACCAGAAATGGATTGTCGGATCTCCGGCAATGCCTGGATAGCTTGGCCAAGACGGAATACCCTCATTATGAGATCCTTGTGATCAATAATCAAAGTGATGATCCTGATACTTTGGCCTTTTTCAATGATATTTCTAAAAAACCAGGGTGCCGTGTAGTATCCTATGACCAGCCATTTGACTACGCCGCAATGCATAATTGGGCGGTGCCGCAGGCGCGGGGTGACTACCTCTGCCTCCTGAACAATGATACCGAGGTAGTCACTCCGCATTGGTTGGGTGAGATGTTGGGCCAAGCCCAAAGGGATGGTATCGGCGCGGTAGGAGCCAAGCTGCTATATCCAGACGGAACAGTTCAGCATGGCGGTGTAGTGCTTGGGGTCGGGGGTATAGCTGGGCACGCGCACAAAGGGAAGGCGGGAGAATTTTCTGGTTACTTTAGTCGCGCATCCTTGGTACAAAACTTCAGTGCCGTGACTGCGGCTTGCATGCTCCTTCGCAAGAAGGATTGGGAGATTGTTGGCGGTATGTCTGCGGAACTTTCTGTCGCATATAATGATGTTGACCTCTGCCTCAAGCTACTAGAAATGGGCAGGCGAAATGTCTGGTTACCCCATGCAGTTCTCTATCACCATGAATCCAAGTCGCGCGGTAGTGACCTCCAGCCGCACAAACTCCGACGATTTGCCATGGAGCATGCCTATATGCAATGGCGCTGGGGGGCAGCCCTTCGCACTGATCCCGCCTATAATCCAAACTTAACGTTGGATAGGGAAGATTTCAGTATGGCTTGGCCGCCACGGGTACAACGGCCCTGGCATAGAGAACCGATAGTGATAGACGTGCCTTATGGGTTACCACACATGGAAGCCAAACCCTTGACACTCATGCCTGGGGGAGAGTTGCAAGGAAGTTTTCCGTTGCCGGTAGGGGTTCGAGGCACGTTACATGGTATGGGCATCATGATAGGTAACTATGGGGGTGCTTCCAATGGCACGCTCACTCTCCGGATCGAGGACGATACCGGCCAGATAGTTCATGCCCATACACCCTTGTCTGGGTCTCAAGATAATGCGATGCTTCCCATGATATTTACCCGTGGCCACTTGATTCTGCAAGGCCAGGAAAGATTGACTTTCCGGGTGAAGCTCGAAGGGGCTTCCCATCCTGTAGCTCTCTGGACGTATCCGCTCAACGAACGTTGGGGACATCAAATCTCGGGTTATGAAGAGATGGCCATACGGATGGATCTACGGGCAATGACTGATAGCTTATGAGTTTGCCTTGTAAAAGATAGGATTTGCAAAATGCTCAGATCTAAAAGCAAGGTAATAAAGGAGCGGTTTCAATCTTGAAGCGCAACACCCTCGCCCATCAAACGACCAGGGCTTACGCATGAAAACTTTTGATGGTCAGAACACCAGCATCCATTTGTTTTACTAGAATTTTTACGGTCATGCGAGGGGCAGCGCGCCATCCATGACCTACACAAGAAAACCACCAATGACAGCGCGTCTGGCAAGAGAGACTATCAGCCTCTTGTTCTTTCGGGAGCCAACTGGCTGGACATCATCGGCCGGGCTGGTGGGATCAAGTCTTGCCATGCCCGTTTATCAATATAACTATATGTTTTACAATAAAATTGGTGACTGATGTTTTCATGCGTAAGCCCTGATCAAACGACCCTTTGATGGAAACGCGCGTCGAGGCCTGCCTGACCAATGTTTTCGGGCAGACCTCTGGCGTTGTTGGAAAGTGGGCAAAAAAAAGATGGGTTGTTGGACTGGCATGGCAGGCTCACTCGTACACCGGTGTACGACAGGGATTGAGAAACACCGCCACGAACCGCCAGAATGGTATACTGTTGTTGCTTTTGCGTCGCCGCGACGCAAAAGCTATACCAAAGCCGCGCGCCCTTTATCTTGCGTTCCCTCTCGTTGGTCGGGAACGGGTAAATTTTGTCAGGTGATGCTCAATCACGCCCAGCCGCTGGATCTTGTAGGCAGTCTTGCAGGTACAAAGGGGGGTGCGACATATAATAAGTAAAATTTATTTAATATAAATAAAATTTATCAATGTACAGCCGCTG
The DNA here is from genome assembly GCF_031962545.1 of Candidatus Igneacidithiobacillus taiwanensis. Classification (NCBI taxonomy): domain Bacteria; kingdom Pseudomonadati; phylum Pseudomonadota; class Acidithiobacillia; order Acidithiobacillales; family Acidithiobacillaceae; genus Igneacidithiobacillus; species Candidatus Igneacidithiobacillus taiwanensis. The sequence goes on along the minus strand of NZ_JAVRKK010000063.1, from coordinate 841 downwards.
AACGTTGATAAATTAAATATATGAAATATAAAATATTATTATCGAAGGTATCGGCTGGACATTCACCCCGCAACGCGGGAATCCAGCGAGTCGGATTGCATCCGGCATTTACTGGAACGGCATAATACCCGCTCAGGTGAACCCAAGACCAGCAACCAGAATGCCCGTAAAAGCCCCAAATTTGCCCTAGAAGCGATTGAGAACAGCGGGGATAGAGAAATATACCCCACCCATCCACAAAAACGGCGGATAAAACTGTGGATGACCCCGCTAAGGCCTCCCCAAGATTCGAGAATCAGGCCCGCCACTTTTCGTGGCATGCCTGAACCCTCTCACCCTCCGTGCCGGACATCGAGGCCTCGACTACCCTTGGCCGACGCCTTAGCCGATACGCTTTCCCGCGGAGTGCTGCCCTCGGTCCTGCGCTCGCTTCGCTCGCTAGGCCCTCAGCCAGCCTGATTTAGTTTTTTCGATCTGAGGATCTAGGACCACCAGGACATATCCCGTAAGGCCATACAAAACAAACTTGGAAATGCCCCTCTGATCCAGGGCTACCGCCCTGGCAGGGAGCCTGCAAGCAGGCCTACCCTCCGGGGGATATACAAGAGGGGCGATTAGTCGCCAACGCACCAGTTTTCGACAGTCCTGTGATGTACTCCAAGTTCCATGGCGATTTTTCGGTAGGTCCATCCCTTGGCCCGCAGAAGCCGTGCTGTGGCCCGTTTTTCCTCGTTGGCTACCGTTACCCCATCCAGGGTGTATTGCGTGGCATAGCGGCCTTCTTTGGCCCGATTACGGGCACTCTGGCGTGCCTGTTCTCGTCGTTTCTGTTCCTCATTGG
>NZ_JAVRKK010000062.1:0-12119 GCF_031962545.1 Candidatus Igneacidithiobacillus taiwanensis | reverse complement strand
GCTACCCGGTAAAACCCCCGGATCCGGTACCCGACATGTTGAACCTGCATGGCACTCCTCCCTCGCCAAAGAAGTGCCAAAGGTTTGTGAACTTATGCAATCGGAATTCAGGTATGGAAGTAACACGCTGTTGGACAAAACTTATGGATTCCATATAATATTGCCAATGGAGAAACGAAAGGCCCACTACCCCCTGCCAGAGGTCAAGGCCGCCGTTGCCCGCCTTGGCGTTGGCGCTTTCACGGCTACTGCCTTGCGGGGACTGGATCTGATGGGTCTTTCTCTGGCCGACGGATTGGCGGTCGTTCTTGGACTGCAACCGGAAACGCTGTTCAAAAGCATGACTACTTACGCGGATAGTCGGGTATGGCAGGACGTTTATCACGCCACTTGCCCCAACGGGAAAACGGCCTATATCAAGATCACACTGCGCCCAGGGGCGGTGGTGATTCAGTTCAAGGAGCTTTGATATGACGGAAAAACGATTTTGCTTACAGTGTGACGACGGCACGGAACTCGTACATGATACCCGGGACATGGTCATCTCTGTGGACACGTTGTCCGATACCGTACCGGCTGTTTCCGGATGGCATTGTCCGGTCTGTGGCGAATGCGAGTTCGACGAGGGGGAAGCACAACGGTATGCGGACGCACTGGCGGAGATGCGAAAAAGTGCAGCCATCCGGCAGGGACAGGCGTTGCGGGCGATACGCAAGCGTTTGCGCTTGAGCCAGAGAGATGCTGGACTGCTCTTCGGGGGTGGCGTATCCGCGTTTTCCGAGTACGAGCGCGGCAAGACGCGCCCTCCTAAATCTACCAGGATTCTGTTGGATCTGCTCGGTAGACACCCCGAATTAATGGATGAAGTGCGGCGCGCGGATTGAGTATCAGCTTGGTGCGATTGTACGAAATCGTTCGGTAATGCTGTGATATATCTCATGCGAAGTCCCTCTCGAGTCCTTGGGCTTGGGGAGGGCTTGCGCTCTTACAGCGCCCGCGACGGTGGAGGCCGTTGAAGCGGCTGGTGGGTCCTATTGGTAAAAGCCCAAGACACTGGATGTCCACAATCCTGTGTGACGCACCGGAGCGCGGGGTAGTCATGCCATTTCTCCTCTTCCAAAGCAGGGGGTGAATGCGCCGCTGCGCCTTTGCGAAGAAGTGGGCTCCGCTGGCTGTGGGTCGGAGCGGTGCGAAGCGCCCTCTCGGAGAAAAATGTCTGGGCGCAGCTCCTCGCGGGTGACTGCGCCGTTGGTGGCACGCTCGATGGCGATGGCCTTGTCTATGGGGATACCGCGTTGAACCCAATGGGAGACAGTCATAGGCACCACGCCGACGGCTCTGGCTAGGGCGGCTTTGGAACCACAATGAGTAATGGCTTTTTTCAGTCCGTTCATGGACACAAGTATAACCTTAGAGGTTATAATGTCAACACAATGGTTCTTCCAATAACTGGATAGAAGGTAAACAATTTGGTTATGGATGCGAAAAGCAAAATGACAGGTTCTAAGACCGCTTTTGAAGCGCTGGAAAGAGATCGTCTGAAGAGGAACATCCCATCCAAGCGGCAATACGCATTGGGCGTTCTCAAGTTAGAGAACCCCCAAAATTACTCTCATTGGGAAGTTAGGGGAGTTCCGCGCAAAGAACTGGTACGCGTCGCGAAAATCACGGGGATCCCTGCTGAAGACCTGGAGGATATCGAAGTTTGTTCACCAATAAACGAACCTGCCCGCATCGACACGCCAACCGTAGAGATGCTTCCGGATCACCTCGAAGAGGGGCCGAATATACGAGGTTGGTATCCCGTCCTTGGCACGGTTCCTGGCGGAGAACCATCGGAAGCCATAGAAGCCGCACGCAGGGACCCGGAAACGGAATTGATTCCAACCAGTCTGCACTGCAGCCCCCGTGCGTTCTTCCTCCGCGTGATCGGTAACAGCATGGAACCTGATATTCAGCATGGGGCTCTAGTGCTGGTAGATCCTGACATGGCGTATGGCCATGGAGACATTGTGGTCGCCCGAAACGGGGATGGAGAGGCCAACATCAAAATGTTGGTCAGGGATGGTGGAGAGTGGTATCTGATGCCAAAAAACCAAGATTTTCCCACACGGCCATTGGGGAAGAGTGTTATTGTGGGCGTGGTGAGAGAAGCGCTAAGGCGCTTTAAGTAAAAGAAAAGAGCCAATCCGAGCAAAACAACTGCTCTCAAATATAACCACATATTTGACTTTATAAACCTAATGGTTATATTAGATCCCATCAAAACCCCGCCACACCCGGCGGGGCCACCTTGGGAGACGACAACATGGCACCTTCTTTGGCAGTACACCGTTGTACCCTGATTCCGCAACAAAGCCGAATCCAGATCGCCGTCCAGTATCGAGACGGGCTTGCACTGACCTATCTCTTCGAGCGATCCGTCCGGATCGTTGATCTCATGGCCGCCATCAGCCGGGCGGGACGGGTCAGCAAGGTGGTGGTGTGATGCGTGATACCACGCACCATGGATCGTTAAAGGCGAGTGCGACCACTGGCCAGTTCAAAAAAAGAGAACACCATTGAAAAACATTTACCTCTGGAGGATGCCGATCCGTAAGGACAAGTTCCAAGATATAAGGACTCATTCAGACCATCGACAACACGACTGAGATAAGTTAAATTAGATTTCAAACGTAATATTGTGCCAAACCTAACTTAGGAGCTATTATGCTGCACAGCTATGCAGCGACCAATTTCCAGTCATTTCGGGATCGTGTGGAGGTCAATCTCCTCATCAATGAGCGTGCGCCCCGTACTGACTGGGTCGCGACCAGCGTGTCCGGTCAGCGTGTATCCAAGGTGCTGGGCGTTATTGGTGCGAATGCCTCTGGCAAGACCGCCTTGCTCAAGCCCTTGGCGTTTCTGGGTTGGTTCCTGAGTGCGTCATTTCAGCAGACGCAGCCAGGTGCGCCAATTCCCGTTTCTCCGCACTTTGCCAACGCTGCCGAGCCGGTGGAGCTGGAATGTACCGCCGAGATTGAGGGCGAACTGTGGCGCTATGTGTTGCGCTGCACACCGCAGCGCGTGCTGCATGAGGCGCTTTACCGCAAGCATGACCGCTTCCGCTATGTCTATATTCGGGACTGGGATGAAGCCAAAGCGGCCTACACCGTGCGGCAGCAAGATTTTGGCCTTGACCAGAGCAAGTCAGTCGAGGCGCGCCCCAACGTATCGTTGATCGCCTGGGCCGCGCAATACGGTGTGCCGTTGGCACTTAGCCTGGCCACACCCATCGTTAGCAGCAATGTCAACATGGTGGGCCGCGTCCAAACTGGCGACCTGGCCGTGTTGCAAGCCGGCAAGAGCTTCTACGAGAACCCGTCCCTGCGCGAGCAGATGGAGCGACTGCTGTACAGTTGGGATCTGGGTCTATCTGGCTTGAGCATCCGCGAGTCCGAAGTTGTGCAGAGCGTGACCGATCCCGACGTCAAGCAGAAGATCTGGATGCCCTATGGTCACCATGTCAGCCACGGCCAGGATTTCGAGTTGCCTTTCTTTCTGGAGTCCAACGGCACCAAGAGTGCGTTCTCCTTGCTCTCCTTCTTGTTACCCACCCTGAACAAGGGCGGCCTGGCGGTTATTGACGAAATTGAGAGCGACTTGCACCCCCACATGCTGGCAGCAATTCTTGATCTTTTTGCCAGCCAGCGTACTAATCCTCACAACGCCCAGCTGGTGTTTACCAGCCACGCCATTGAAGTGCTGAACCTGCTGGGTAAGCAGCAGGTCATGTTGGTGGAGAAGAGCCCGGACTGCGAAAGCACCGCTTTCCGGCTTGATCAGATCAGCGGCGTGCGCGGCGATGTCAGCCTGTATGGTAAATATATGGCCGGCGCGTTTGGCGCGGTTCCCAATTTGTAATGGCATCGCGGCTCGCCATACGTCAGCAATACCGTACCCTGCTGCTCGTGGGCGAGGGCGAGGCGGATGAAGCCTTTTTGCTACATGTCAAATCGTTGTATGTGCAGCGTGGAAGCGGCTTGCGAGTGACCGTGGGATGTGCACACGGCAAAGGTGCGAAGCATGTGGTGGATTACGCCATTCGCCAGCGGCGTGTACGTGAGTACGACCGGATTGCCGCGTTGCTCGATACCGACACGGATTGGACACCCGCCGTGCAACAGCGTGCACGCCAAAATAGTATTCTCGTGTTGAAATCTGTTCCCTGTATCGAGGGGATGCTGCTGCGCACCATTAGACAAAATGCGGATGGCTCTACGAGAGAGTTGAAAGCAAGGTTCGCGTCTTTCGTCAGTAATGACCTTGACCGTCGTGTTACGCCACGCACTTCGGCATGGATGCCCTGGAAGCCGGGCGATCGAATGAGCCTACGCTGGACGACTTGCTGCGCCTGCTTGCGAGCTGGCGGACGGCATAGAGCTTGAGTGTAAAGCGGCTATACTCACCCTGGAACTGTGGTAATTTCTCTCTCATGAGCGCTGAACATTTCCGGATTACCTATGACGGCCCAGCCCTGGATACGCACGAAATGGATATGCGGGATATGGCGCCGGCTTTGCTATCATTGGCAGACGCTTGTATCGGACATTTTGATTTGCCGCGTGCGGGTTACGCAATGGCAAATAGATGCCGGAGTAAAAACGGATTATGCCGTATTGAAAGTGCTGGAACACAAAATGCATGCTACCCAGCTAAAATTGTGCCCATAGCATAGAATCCATAGCCCCCTGCAGGAATGGCAGGGGCATGGTAAACAGAGCAGGGCACCAGTGGGTCACGCCTAGACTTTCTACCTCTGATCTTTCAGATCATTCCTGATGATTTCTACTAGGGACCGTTCCCCGAGCAGGTACAAGGCGGCCGTCGAGTTGATCGGTCGGATTTGTATACCAAGGGCCAGGCTGTCCAGCCGGTCGCGGCTGTGGTGCCTGCGCCGGGCGACTTGCGTTTTCCCCCAGGTACCGACGTGTAGTTTCAGGTATCCGACGATTTCTGCCAAATCCACGGATTGATCGAACATCCTCCATGGGTGAGCGAATGGTTGCCACAGGTCGGCAGTGTAATCGACCGATTTCTCTTCTGGGGACTGATACTGGTCAGGATTCTTCCTGTAGGCAGCACCATCGATGCGGGTCACCAGTTTCGCCCCGGACCATGCCAGCGCTTCCTCTGAGAGTTGTCGCCACGCATAGATCAGCGTTTTGGCCTTGGGGTAGGAGACGGGCATCAGAGGGGGCAGCCATTCCGTGATGGTCAGGACCTCCTCTTGCAGGTCTTCGGGGAGATTCATGACCATGAGATCAGTCAGCATCAGGAATGTCCTCGTTTTCCCAGGGAGAAATCTCATCAGGCGTCTGTGAGGGTATGCTTTCGTCCCGATGCCCGTTGATGGCCCAGGCTGCGGCGACCCATAGGTCTGGAGCACCGTCAGCCAGGAAGGCTTCCTGACAGAGATCATCGTCTGTTACTGCGTTGCATTCTTCGTATTGCATAACCTGCCCTGTTTCACTGCAAGAGTGATCGGGTATAGATCATCGGTGGGCCAGAGAGTAACCCGGATCGGATCTATACCACGGCACAGGCCAAGTTTGGTTGCAGGCTGGGAGACAGTGGTGATGCGCAGACGAATAGAGAAATTCATGGCGGCACGTTGTGAGTAGGCGGGTTTCCAACCTGGCCTTTAATCGGGAGTTTCCTGCGGCCTCCGGGTTGAGAGGAATACCCAAAGAAAACAGGGTACACATTGCGCGCGACCGGCAAAACCCCTTTGATACGGATGCCGTGGGCGTTTGGCTGGATGGTTGTGCAGCAACTCCGTTGGGATGGCTGTACCGAAAAGATGTGAATCGGGATGTCGTCCTGGAAAAGCTGGATGCCGGCGGCGAGATTCAGGGGCATATCAAAGTGCAAAAGCGAGTGGGGAGTCAGTCTCCGAAAAAGGTTGTGGTGTTTTGGCTCTGAACGATGGGTGGCCTTGGTATTCTTACGCCAAGGCGTAGACCCAGCGCTGATCTATACCCAGCCGTACATGGCTGAATAGTTGGGGTGCCGTTGTGAAGCTCTATATTGCAGAAAAGCCCAGCCTTGGGAAAGGCATTGCAGAATATCTCCCGGGCACCAAGTCCAAGGGTAGCGGTTACATCCAGTGCGGATCGGATACGATGGTGACCTGGTGCTTCGGTCACATCTTCGAGCAGGAGGATCCTGATTTTTATACCCCGGACACCGTGCCGGTGAATCCCAAGGGCAAAAAGAAATGGCGGTTCGAGGAATTGCCTATTTTCCCGGAGCAGTGGCAGCGGAGGGCCAAGGAGGACGCCAAGAAACAGATCAAAGTGATTCGGGATTTGCTGAAAAAGGCTACGGTTGTGGTCAACGCCGGGGATCCCGATCGTGAGGGTCAGTTGCTGGTGGATGAAGTGCTGGAAGAACTGGGCTGGAAGGGGAAGACGGAACGGATCTGGCTAGCGGCCCTCGATGAGCAGAGCGTGAAAAAGGCACTGGGGAATCTGAAGGACAATCACGATTACCGGAATTTGCGAGACTCTGCAGAAGCCCGTAGCCGAGCCGATTGGCTTATGGGCATGAATCTCACCCGGGCGTTTACTGTGCGCAACAGCGGTTCAGGGACGGTCTCTGTCGGCCGCGTGCAGACGCCGACCCTGGCACTGGTGGTAGCGCGGGATGAGAAGATCGAGAAGTTCCAGCCGAAAGATTACTTCGTTCCCCGGATCCATGCCGGCTTCTGGGCCGCATGGGAACTGCGCGAGAATGCCCCTGGGGTGGATGGCGAGGGTTATCTGACCGACCGCAAGGCAGCGGATGCGTTGATGGCCAAGGCCCAGTCCGAAGGGAAAGCCACGGTCAAGGACTACAGCAGCACCGAGAAAAGCCAGCAGGCCCCGTTGGGTTTTTCTCTGGCGGAATTGCAAAAGGTCTGTTCTGCCCGGCTGGGGATGTCAGCACAGCAGGTTCTTGATGCTGCGCAGGCCCTTTATGAAGAGCACAAGGCGACCACGTATCCGCGTACCGATTGTCGGTATCTACCGGAAGAACAGCATGGCGAGGCGGGTCGTGTGCTGGCAGGCCTGGCGAAGCTGGGTCACGCGGATCTGGTGAAGGGAGCCGATGCCAAGCGCAAATCGGCCATCTGGAATACGGGCAAGGTCACGGCCCACCATGCCATCATCCCGACCGGCGCCATGCAGGGCAGCATGAGCCCGGTTATCGCCAAGGTCTATGAAATCATCGTCCGATCCTACTTGGCCCAATTCTATTCCCCTTATGTGTACCGGGCGACCAAGGTTGTGCTTGCCTGTGCCGCCGAGGACTGGAAGGCAACTGCCAATGTCCCGGTTTCCGCAGGCTGGAAAGCCGTCTATGGCATGATCGACGAGGAGGAAGATGACGCTCCGCAGCCCATCCCGACCCTGCAAAAAGGACAGTCTCTACCCGTTCAGGCGGTAGACGTGCAGGCGAAACAGACCAAGCCGCCTTCCCGCTTTACGGACGGATCGCTCATCGAGGCAATGAGCAACATCCATAAGTTCATCGAAGACGAGGAAGCCAAAAAAAAGCTCAAGGAGACATCCGGTCTGGGCACGGAAGCCACCCGGGCCAATACCATTGAGACCCTTCTTACGCGGGGGTTTCTGGAGCGCAAGGGTAAGCAGATCATTTCCTCCCAGGCAGGTCGGGCGTTGGTCCATGCCTTGCCTACGGAGTTGACGGACCCTGTGCTTACGGCTCGATGGGAGGATGCTTTAGCCGGAGTAGCAGAGGGACGGGTTAGTTTGGCAGATTTTGAAGCCCTGCAACGAAAGTTTGTGGCCCGGATGGTGGAGACTGCGAAAAGCATGAACCTATCCATTGGGGAAGCGCAGAAGCCGGGAGGCGGGCAAGGCTCTCCAGGAAAGGGGCGTGTTCCGCCCAAGGCCGGGCCAATGTGCCCCTCCTGCAAAAAAGCCACGGTTGCGCTGAAAATGAAAAGCGGTGGTGTGTTCTACAAGTGCGAAGGTTGCCAATCCTGCTGGGGAACAGACAAGCAGGATGCCAAAAAGCTGGGCCAAAAATGGGGACAAAAGTCATGAAAAAGCCGTCTGCCCGGTAGACGCCGCTGTTATCCCCACAACCCACCGCCTTGTGGGCGGCTCCGGCCTTACCGGACCAGCCGGTACACGTTCCGGCTTTCCGCCTAAAACCCATGCTACCGCCGGGGGCTGGATGGCCCCCTTCGTTGCCTGGGCGCTGGGCCGTTGATTGCGGGGATAATGGTCGATACCCACCTTCAGGATTTGTCTACCCGGTAGACAAAATACGCCGGAAGCGCCATCAAGAACGTCGTCTACCCGGTAGACAAAAGTGCTCTAAAATTTCAATTTCCCGGAAAAAACTGAATGCAAGATAAAGAAGGAGTACACTGCGTGTCCTCCCGGGAAGCGTTCGTGCCTCGCTGGTTTTTTCACGGAAATTAATTCGGCGCCCGGCCAAAATTTGTCTACCCGGTAGACGCCGCTGTCATCCCCGCAACCCACCGCCTTATTGACGGCTCTAGCTGTGCTGGACCAGCCGGTACACCAAATGTTGAGGAACCCATAGCTGCTCCGGTTGCTTCCGGCTGGAGCACTTGGCCGGGCGGGGCTTGCATCCGCTGGAAAACACCGCCTTTGCAAGGCGCACGTCAAGAACGGCCGTTCAACCTCTGCTTCAATAAGCCCCATCTCGCCGCAAAACCACCTTGATGGTGCGCAGCAAGATGACGATGTCGTACCAGAGCGTCCAGTTTTTCACATACCAAGCGTCGAGCTGGGCACGTTCATCGAATGTGGTTTCGGATCGCCCGCTGACCTGCCATAGACCGGTAATACCTGGATATACCAAACGATAAAGGCAAATATTTTTCCCGTAACGGTCAAGCTCCCGCTCTAATAAAGGACGGGGACCCACCAGACTCATATCGCCCCGCAACACATTGAATAGCTGTGGTAGTTCATCCAGGCTGCCGCGCCGCAGTAACTTCCCGATCCGCGTCACCCTGGGATCGTTACGGATCTTGAAATTTCTTTCATATTCGGCAGCCACATCGGGATGATCGCGCAGATATTGCTTCAGGCGATCCTCTGCATCCATCACCATGCTACGGAATTTCAGGCAACCGAATTGGCGACCCTGCCTTCCCACGCGCCCCTGTATAAAAAACACTGGCCCGCCATCTTCCCTGCGAATGCGCCAAGCAATGTAAAGAAGCAGCGGCGACAAGATCACCACGAGCAACGAGGCGGCGATTAAATCGAAAAGACGTTTGGTGATGCGCGGGACAAACCGAGACAAATTGTCCCGCACCCGCAGCATCAGTACCTCGTGGCTAAAGAAGTGCATGACCTCCATGCCAAAAAGCGGCAGGCCGCGCAACGGAGGCGCGATGGTGAGGTTTGGATAGTTGAGACCCAGGGAGCGCACTAGTCGTTCTTGGAGCTCCCACTGATCCATATCAAGAGCCAGCACCACATGGGGCTTCCCCAAACGGGCCAGGGTAGTCAAAGGATCCTCTCCCAGGGCCTCTATAGCCGCATGGGCGGGAAAGCTCCTGGCATCTAGACTGCACCCCCCCGGCAACAGAACCCGTTCTACGGTATAACCAAGCATGGGCTCGCTGTTCAGGGCGCGGACGGCCTCGGCAGCGTTTTGTCCGCAACCGATGATTACCACCGGTCGCGCCCAGCCCCCAAGACTCTGCAAAGCTCGGCGCAGCAGCCATCGTGTCAGGGGCAAGAGTCCCATGACCAGCACCCAGGTAGAAAAGAGCCACAGACGTGACATTTGCCATTTACCGGCAAAGACAATGGCAGCATTCAATATTAGCAAGAGGATGAATGTTCCCAGTATTTCACCTGTCTCATCCCAAAAGGCCTTGCGCCGGGAATAATGACCCTTAAAGGCGAAGGCCACGATGCCCAATGCCGACAATACGAGAAAAAGCAGCAGGTTGATTTGCGCGTAGCTGCCCCACCAATGGAGCAGCACCCAAGCGGGATTTAGATGAAAATAAAAAGCATGGGAAAGACGGCCCAGATAAAATGCCACCAAAAGCGCTGCCATGTCGCCTAATGCGAGCGCATAAGACACCCATTGAAACCACCACACACGCCCACGCGTTGTTACTGCGGATTTTGTAGTCGCTGTCATGCCTTACCACCTGAAGAATCAGCGTATTACGCCCTTAGCGACCAGGAACTATGCATGCAGTAGCAGCTTGTTCCTAGGCATTATAGCCCTGAACTTGGCAAGAACGCATGGCTCTTCAATTCGTTAAGGTGCCGAGGTGACTCGCAACCCAAGAATCGAGGGGCTTGCTCCCCAGGGCTCCGGCCAGCTTGTGGTCAATATATTGATAGTATTGATTATTATCCAGTATTTTCACCTACTATTCATGCTGATCGGTTTAATCATTTTAAGGTTTTTCCTCAGTTCGCCAACGAAGAATCAATGGGTTGGAGGTGACTTTAAGGAAGTCCTAACCATCCCCCCTCTCATTAGGGAGACATTTCTAGCCTTTGCTCATGAACTCGGCATCAGTACGGATCACCATGAGTTGCATGGATATATGATAACCAAGCAGCTGGCTTTCGCCAAGCAATGCTGGTATTTAGGAGGATGCTGAAAAAACATAACGATTTCCCGACGGGATGGCTGGGATCATGAAGTTTTCTGGTTTTTCGGCGGATTTCATGGTTATTTTCGCCATTTTTGAGGGTAATTTCCTCGAATTACCGGATTTTGGGTGGATTTGTCCCATCAGCATGCTCTCAGACGGGAGATGCGCAGGACGTTGTAGGCCGTGGCGGCCAGGGTAAAGTGCAGATCCACTCGCTCCAAACCACGGAATCGGGTTTTACGCATTCCGCCCACGGTCTTCATCCAGCCAAAGATGGATTCAATCCGTCGGCGGACGTGAATGCTCATGCAATAGCCCGCATGGCGGGTCGTGCGGCTGTCAATGGCCGATCCCGCTTTCTTTCTGGCCACATGCGGAGTGACATTTCGGTCGCGCAGATCCTGAACGAAACCGTGGCGGTCATAGCCCTTGTCCGCACCCAGGGTGATGCGCTTCGCTCCTCCCAGCTCGTCCAGCATCAGGACAGCGGCATCAACCTCCGCCGTGCCGTCGGCAGTGGTCACCATGGTTTCGGCTACCAGCCCATGGCGGTTATCCATCAATACATGCCCCAGGTAGGCGAGGCGCGATGCTTCTCCTTCGCTCTTTTTGTACAGCCGGGCATCGGGATCGGTCACCGACTCGTGGGTGTCATTGCTACGCTTCTGCCCCCGGAAGTCCATGCCATCGCCTTGTCGATCCTCAGGATCTTTGGGTTGAAAGGATTTCTGGGAGGCCCAGGCTTCCAGCAAGGTACCATCCACGGAAAAATGCTCTTCCGACAGGAGATCCCCGGCGCGGGCCTGCTCGACCACCGAGTGGAAGAACTGGTGGATCGTGCCATGATCCAACAGCCGGTCCCGATTTTTAGAAAAGACCGTCGGTACCCACACGGCGGCGTCCATATCCAAGCCCACAAACCAGCGAAAGAGCAGGTTGTAGTTCAGCTGTTCCATCAACTGCCGCTCGGAGCGAATGCTGTAGAAGACTTGCAGCAGCAGAGCCCGCAGCAGGTATTCCGGAGGAATGGAGGGACGTCCCAGATCGGAGTAGATGCTATCAAAGTGGCTGTTCAGCGCCTCAAGGCTCCGATCCACGATCACCCGGATGGCACGCAGGGGATGGTCCTGCGGTACTCGCTGCTCCGGCGACAGATAGCTGAACATATTGCCCGTCTCCACCTTCGCACCGCGCATGCCTATCCCCCTGCCTCATCCTGTAACTCGACGAATTATAACACGGACTTTTTCAGCATCCTCTTAGAACGCTTCAATACGCGCCACGGACAACCCACATTTGAGAGCAACAAACTATCTTTCGGCCCACATGGAAAACCGAGGAACAGAACGCACGTCCGAATCTCTAAGTTGTTGCGCAACATTTTATCATGATAAATTTAGCCTCTAGCAAGGAAAGGGGTATAGGCCGTAGCTGCATGAAATCAAAATTTGATAGAGGGAGG
>NZ_JAVRKK010000061.1:0-12293 GCF_031962545.1 Candidatus Igneacidithiobacillus taiwanensis | reverse complement strand
ACAACGCCGAACGGCCACACCATCGACTCGGACAGAAACCACCGCTATCCTTCCTCCTCCAACATCTACCACAGTGCCAAAGGTGGTGGACGCATACAGGTACTTGCGGCGAGAATGGCGAGTCGATACCCTGCAGCCTTGCATTTTTTCGGATGTGATTGCGATGGCAGCCCTGATTTTTGATACCGAAACCACCGGCCGCAGTGAGCCCCAATTGATCGAGGCAGCCTGGTTGCGGGTGAGCGATCTCCGTACCTTGGAAATCGAGGAGCAGTTCGTTCAGCGCTATCGCCCGCAAAAAGCCATCGAGCTGGGCGCCATCGCGGTACATCACATCCTCGATGAGGATCTGCTCGATTGTCCGCCGGCGGAGACGTTTGCCCTGCCGGCAGGCGTTGAGTATCTGGTGGGACACAGTATCGATTTTGACTGGGAGGTCATTCGCCGGCCCGAGGTCAAGCGCATCTGTACCTATGCCATGAGCCGACGCTTGTGGCCGGAGCTCGATAGTTTTTCGCAATCGGCGCTGCTCTACCACTTTAGCAAGGACCGGAAAAAGACGCGGGAAAATCTCAAAAACGCTCACTCGGCCCTGGCCGACGTAAAGTTTTGTCGGGTAATCCTCAACCGCATCATCATGACCGTTCGCCCCGCCTCCTGGGAGGCGTTGTGGGAGTTCAGCGAGCGCGCTCGCATCCCGGAGACCATGCCCTTTGGCAAGCATAAGGGGGTGCGCATTGTCGATCTTCCCGACGACTATAAGCGTTGGGCGCTCAATAACCTCAACGATATGGATCCCTACCTGCGCAAGGCACTGGAGGGATCGGCGTAGTTTTCGCCCGATTAGCCCATCACCTTGGCAATCTCGCGGTAGCCGAGTCGTAGCCAGGTCTTTAGGCGCTGGCGCTGGAGCAAGCCCAGACCATGCCCAGTGTTTGCTCGCTGCGCCGCCCAAAGACTGCCGCTTTGCGCATCGATATTGTTCATGGTGCCAGCATGTTGTCGTTTTAGGTCCATCGTTTGGATGCCCAATGCCTGCACCTGCTCCAGTGATCCAGAGTGGCGGAGAATCGAAAAATCATCGCCGCGGAGCTGATTCAAGACGCGGGTGTACTGCATTCCCGCGTCATACTTTTCCAAGACGGCGCGTAGTAACTCCACAGAATCGTGGCCAGAATCCATCAGGTGCCAATAGCGGGCAGTCACTCCCGATTCGCCTGCCAATGTGAGCAGATCGGATTCTTCCATACAGGTTGCGAGAGCGTCGCGGCTTTGTTCGGCAAGATCGACCAATATCGTCTGCTCACTGGTAACGATAGCTTCCATGATGTGGTCCAGAGTCAGGTAGTCATTGGCGAGAAAAGGTGCTGTGTAATCGGCGTATAAGCGCAACAACGCCCCGTGCGGGCGGTCGCTATCAAAAGCAATAAAAGGAATCTGATGGTCGACAAAATATTGCGCCAGCAGCCGTGCTAGCACAGACTCCCCAACGCCGCCTTTCTCTCCACCAATGAATCGTGCTCACCGTCGAGTCCTTCGCTATTGCAAATGGGTAGGTGTCAACTCCGCTCGATAGTGGTGGAATGCGTTCGGCAAGGTCAAAACGGGCGGCATCGTCGGCGACTGCTGACAAAGCCCAGATGGGCTGATACGATCCGCCAATAGACGCCCTGCCTCGGCGGGGCACTGAGTCCCACTGCCGCGATGTCCTGCTGCGCTCGCCTCATGGGGAGGCATCCGCCCTTGAGTAACATGGATTCGGAATGTTCGTTCTATCTTGCTGGCCTGCAAGAAATTGGCTGGCTGGAGATGCTGCACGTTTGTCCCATTCCCCATGTGCTGCTTGATGGGCGGCAGATCATTTTCATCAATCAAGCTGCGATCGTTTTACTGGACGGTCCCAACACCGAGTTCTTCGTTGGTCGGGATATCATCGAATTCATCCACCCGCTCGATCAGGAGCGGATTCTCTATCGGGTCAGTGCCTTGAGCACGGAGAATCCGCAGAATACACCCACTTTGATCCGCCTACGGTCCGCCAAGGGTATCACGCGAACCGTGGTCTCCTCGAGTTCTCTGTTGCAGGTCAAGGGACTGCAACTGCATATGGCCTCGAGCATCGATGTTACCCAGGTTTTGCAAATGGACGAATCGCTACGTAGCTCTGAGGAGAATTTTCAGCGACTATTTGAGAACATGCACGATGTTTTCTACAGGACCAACGAACGGCAGGAACTGGTGTTGGTTGGGCCTGGGGTGACCCGTATGCTCGGGTATACAGTCGAAGAGGTCTTGGGTACGTCGGCCGCGAGCTATTATGTGGATCCGCTGGATCGGCAGGCGTTCCTCGAGGCGATTCGCAAGCAGGGAGAAATCCTCGATTACCCGGCGCGCCTGCGGCACAAGGATGGGCACGCGGTGCATGTAGCCATTACCAGCACCGCTATGCTCGGTGCGCGGGGCGAGTTGCTCGGGGTGGAGGGGATTTTTCGCGATATCAGTGCCGAAGTCGAGGCCAAGGCGGCATTGACGCGTCTGGCGACCCACGATGAGCTTACTGATACTCTCAACCGTCGCGCCTTTCTCGAGCAGGCGACCAAACAGGTTCGACATTTACGTCGCTATCCCGAGGACTGCCTGCTAGTTATTGTCGACCTCGATCACTTCAAGGGAGTCAATGATCGCCATGGCCACTTGGCAGGCGACAAAGTCCTCACGCGCACTGCGGAAGTCATCAAAGACGCCCTGCGTGATACCGATATTTTCGGCCGCTTGGGTGGCGATGAGTTTGCGGTTGTGTTTCGCAACTGCTGCCCTGCGGAGGGCAACGATATCCTGGCACGCATTATTGGTAAGGTGCGCGCCACCCAGCTGAGTCTCTCCAGGCAGGAGCGGGTAACTTTGTCTGTGAGCATGGGGGTAACGCCCTTGTTGGCGGAGGATAACCCTCTTGCCCTTGCTCTTGCGCGTGCCGATCGGGCCTTGTATTTGGCCAAGTCCGAAGGGCGCGGCTGCTTTGCCTTTGCGCCGCCGGAAGGTGAGGCGTTTTTGCCGCTGCACTCGCAATCTTCCGACCTTGCAGTACCCTAGCGGCCGAAATAAATGGGAGAGCACCGATGAAACGCTATCTTGTCATTTGCCTTGGTCTTTTGCCGACGCTCGCGTGGGCGGCCATACCCAGTCCGCAGATGCTTTGGCAGGAGATCCAGGGTCTGCAGAAGGCCCATGCGGTCATGCCAGAAAGTACTCCTCACCAGATTGGCTCGCGTTCGGTAGACCCTTTCACGACCGACCTCGCCAACGCTGCCGCCGTGCAGAGTATTCGGCAAGGTGGAGGAATTGTGCGAGTAGAGCGCTACACGAACGGAAGCCTGGTCGTAAAAGAAAACTACAATGCGCAGAAAAAATTGGTTGGGGTGACCGCGATGCTGAAGGCGAAGGGCTACGATGCGGCCGACCGCAATTGGGTCATGGCTGCCTATAAGCCCGATGGCACGCTAGTGTCTTTTGGTAAGGTGGGTAGTTGCATCGCCTGCCACGAATTGGTTCGCCACCAGGATCTGGTTTTTGCACCGCCGCCAGCTCAGTTGTTGTCCGTCACTACCTGGAAAGCATTTTTCCCAAAACAGGAAATGAATCCTGCTTATGTGATGTTGTTGCGTAAATATCCGCAGCATATCGTTCAGTAGCTTTGTCGGCGTCTTCGACCGCAACTGCGTTATTACCGGCACTGATAACCAATTGGGTCGCGAAATGCATCGGCTTGCCGCCGAACTAATTGACATGCTTGCCAATGCTGTCTTCGCGGAATCAGCCGAGGCCTCGCCCTCTTCGTCGAGGCTGGAGGAAAAAAGTAAGAGCGCTTGGAGTGTTCTTCCAAGCGCTCAGTTCATTTGGCTCCCCGGGACAGGCTCGAACTGCCGACCTAGTGATTAACAGTCCTGGATACGTTTTATAGCTCTTTATTTTTCAATAAGTTGCGACGCTTGCCAAAACGATATGCAACGAAACACCACGCAAAATGGTGGGACCGCCATTAAGCTATGGTACAAATTCGTCACAAGGAGATCTTGATGCTCTACATAGAACCCAATGCCGGGGTAGCCCCGGTCCTGCATCTTATCCGACAGGCTCACCACGAGATCGATGTCGGGGTGTATTACCTGAGTGATCGCAAGATCCTGTCTGCCTTGGCTGCCGCCCATGACCGTGGTGTTCAGGTGCAGGTGATTGTCGAGGGCAAGCCCTACGGGATGAAGCTCTGGCAGGTCCGAAAGGAGGAACGCGCCATCGAGGGTACCGGCGCGACCCTGCATCTGGCTCCCTATCGCTTCACCAGCCACGGTGATCAGTATGCCTTTTATCACGCAAAGTACCTATGCAATGGACACGAGTGTGAGATTGGTACCGCCAATCTGGATTGGTCCGCCTTCCATCGCAATCGGGAATACCTGTATGTCACGAACAACCCCCAGGTCGTCCGCGCCGTCCATGCGGTCTTTAGCTCCGACTGGAACAACCAGAAAGCGCCCGCCTATGTCCATCAGGTACTGGTCCTGTCTCCAGGTACCTCGGCGGGGCAACTTCTGCAGGTCATTAACCAGCCGGGACCCATTAGCGTGGAATCGGAGGAGTTAGGACCCTATCAGCCGATCCTCGATGCGCTGGCGGCCAAGGGAAAGGATCTTCGGATGATCCTGCCGGCCAGTATCAATAGCGAGGACCAGCGGGATGTGGCCTTTTTGCGCTCCCACGGCTGTCAGGTACGGCTCCTGCCCGTGAAGCCCGTCTATATGCACGCCAAGATGATTGTGGGCCATTCCCTGGCCTTTGTGGGCAGCGAGAACTTTACGCAGACCAGTCTGGAATCCAACCGTGAAATGGGCTTGGTGTTGGACGGGGAGACTCTGGCCAAGCTCCAGGCCCAGTTTGACCAGGACTGGAATCGGGCCGGGTAAGGGGGATACCTTGTCACAACAGTTGATGCGCTGGCTAATCACCATAGACAAGGCTTTGCTTGGCTGGGCCGCCTTGGGCTACTTTGCCTGTATGGTATGGGCGCTGCTATACATCACCCATAGTGATACCTTAGACGAAGAACAGGAATCCTCGCAGTCTTTGACCGCTGGTAGGTCAAATAGGCGGGATTTATAGAGGACGTAAATAAACTCACCTGTAATCGAAAAGGAGACATCGCAATGTTTGGATTCGGAGAACACCAGGAAGCAATGCAAGCCACCTGTCCCTGCTGCCAGACGCAGATGCAGGACATGGGCGCTCACGGTATCCGCATGGGTGGCCTGACGGGCTTGGGTGGAGCGGCACTCGGGATGATTGCCGGACAACTGGCCGATGACGGCGAAGAAGCCTTCGAGAAGAAGCTCAAAGTCCAGGTCTTTGTCTGCCCGAACTGCAAGGAAGTGTCCTTCAAGTATCACGGGGGGTTGTGAGCGCTCTGGAGAAACACCGATGGCACAAATAAAAATTTACGGCATCCGGGAGAGTCTCCTTCCCATTCGACAGGATCTCTCTGACACGATTCATGCGTGTGTGGTAGAGGCTCTACAGTACCCGGTGGAGAAACGGTTTCATCGCTTCATCCTGATGGATCGCGAAGATATGATCTTTCCGAAGGACCGGAGCGAACAATATACGATCATTGAAATCGCCATGATGGAAGGGCGATCCATCGAAGCCAAGAAAAAATTGATCCGACTCTTGTTTGACCGGATCCATGATAGCCTGGGCATTCCGAAGAATGATATAGAAGTCTGTATCCAGGAAAGCCCTCCCAGTAATTGGGGATTTCGGGGTGCGACTGGGGACGAAATCTCATTGAACTATCCTGTCAAAATTTGATGTAGAGGTTATTCAAGATCTAACCAGCTTCCAACTAAGGAGAAACCAATGGATTTACAAACCGTGGAACAACAGTATCAGCAACTCCAGTCCGAAGCCCAGGGCGTCTCCCAGGCCATCCAGGCCCTGGCCGCCAAGATGCAGCAAGGATCGGAGAACAACCCAGACGCCCGAGAATGGTTGCTCGATCTCAAGCAATTGGCCCTGAACATCCAGCAGGAGCAGATGCAGGTCATGGCAGTCATGCAGGCCATGCACCAAGCCGTCCAGAACGACATGGCAATGCAAAGCCCAATGGGAAATCCGCCGCAGTGGCAGCCAGGCTATCCGCAAACGCCACAGGCAGGCTACCAGAACCAAGGACAAGGCGGTGGATTCCTGAATAGCCTAGAGCACTCCGGCTTTGGTCAGGCTCTGATGATGGGCGCTGGCTTTGGGATCGGGGACGATCTTATCAATAGCATTTTTTGACTGAAAGCTCTGGCCCCTTTTTCTCCATCAAATCCGGGGCGGTTCATACGTGGTCGGAAAAATACCCTCGCGCTAGTCTTCTGATAAGAAAACGGGCAGACACTATACACATCATGTTTGACATGCATAAAAACGGGCATTATTTATATATATTCCTCGCAGCGTGTATAGAGCAAGCTGTTTTCCTTTGCTTGGGAGCACTTCATGACGATTGAACCCCTGCATCAAATCGATCCGAAACGCTTTGAGACGGTACCGATCCTGAAGAAACTGGCCAGTAGCAGTCGAAAACTCGCTGAACTCAAGGGGATCGCGCGGACCATTCCAAACCAGAGTATCCTGATCAACACCTTGGGCTTACAGGAGGCCAAGGACAGTTCCGAGATCGAGAACATCGTCACGACACACGATGCCCTCTTCAAAGGAGAGACGTTCGAGCGCGGCTATTCTGATCCGGCCAGCAAGGAAGTCTTGCGCTATCGGCAAGCACTCCGGGCAGGCTTCCAGGAGGTACAGAAAACCGGCTTGATTACAAACCGACAGATTCTGGCCATTCAAGAAGAACTGGAACAAAACGACGCGGGATTCCGCCGGTTACCAGGCACTGATCTTCAGACCAATACGGGTCGGGTGGTCTATACGCCACCCCAGGACAGGAATGAGATCATCCGTCTGATGGGCGACCTGGAGCGGTTTATCAATGACGATGACCTCTACAGAGCTGATCCACTGATCAAGATGGCCATGATTCATCACCAGTTCGAGAGCATCCATCCCTTTTACGATGGCAATGGTCGAACCGGGCGGATCATTAATGTGCTCTACCTCGTCAAGGAGGGCCTGTTGGAAATCCCGTTGCTCTACCTCAGCAGCTACATCGTCAGGCATAAGGGTGAATACTATCGCCTGCTTCAGGCCGTCCGGGATGATAACTCATGGGAAGACTGGGTCATGTACATGCTGGATGCTGTGGAACTGACTTCGGATCAGGCCATCAACATGATTCAGGCGATCAGTAATGCCCTGATGGACTACAAGCACCGCATCCGGGCCCAATTCCGATTCTACAGCCAGGATCTGATCAATATCCTTTTCCAACATCCGTACACCAAGATCGCTTTTCTGGTGCGCGATCTTCAGGTATCACGGATCACCGCGACAAGGTACCTCGACGAACTTGCCGAAGCCGGGTTCGTCGAGAAAATCAAGGCAGGACGCAGCAGCTATTACATCAATCTGGCCTTGATCAAGATCATCCAGGGAGACAACCGATGACCGAAGACCGCCGTTATCAGAGGAGTCTGCAATAATTTCAACCACCGAACGCGGTGCAGCGCATTCTCCCCGATCTGGTTCCCGCATTTTGTCAATCAGCGTCGAAAATTGACCAGTTTTAGAGGGGGCAGATCTCCGATTTTTGAAGCGGTAGGAATCATTACCGGTTTCGAGAATATCGCAATGATGGGTGAGGCGATCCAGAAGAGCCGTGGTCATTCTCATACTTATTCCTCTGCCCCTTCCTGCGGACTGTCTTTTTCTCCCGCATCCTTCCCAGACAACACGGCCATGGCTTCCCGGTCCTGGTCCCGCGATGAGACGTTGTACCGCCCCTCGCCGTTGGGGATGTCCCCGGCCATTGCGGCCAGGTCCTGCTCTAGCGCAGCCAGTGCGGCCTGTTGTTCCGGGGTGGCCGGCAACTCTTCCTCTGCAGGCTTGGCAGGGGCTTTCTCGGGCTCCGGTTCCTTTCGTTCGATGACCGGCACCGGTAGCGCCCCACCACTAATTCCCAGGATCTCTTCGTAGTTCTTCTTGGCACCTGGCATTTCGTCGCTATTTTCCGGCCAGGGCATAGCCGCACGCTTCAGCCATTCTTCGTTCTGAAAGTACAGAAGCTGCTGGCCGTAAATCGGGGAGAAACCGGCTACAAAAACCAGCATGTCGCCGGGCTTCTTGATGCTGCTGCCTTGCTTCTCCGGCCCGCGCAGGGTCATGACTTCATCTGCCGTGAGCAGGGGGCGGGACTGGTAGCTGATACTCGTGGAATAGCCTTTGTTCTGTGACAGCATTCCTCCATCAAAGGACTGGTTGTCATTCTCCAGAGTGACCGTTTTGGTCCCCAGCATGTCCGAAATCCACTTGGCCGTTTCCACCTGGTTGGGCGCGTAGGCGGACCGGACATGGCAGTTGCCGATGATGGTCTTGGCGCCGGCCTTGCCATAGCCATGGTGCTCATCTTCCAGTTGGGCGATGTCCTGGGTAATCAGGTAGAGCTTGACGTTATATCCGGCGAGGAAGGCGATGCTGTCCAGGAAGACATCCAGTTTGCCAAGGCTCGGGAATTCATCGAGGAGCAGCAGCAGGCGATGCTTTCCCTTGGCCTTGATGCGACCTTCTTCAGCGATCAGACGCTCTTCCGCCGTGAACTGGGAGGCGATCTGATTCAAGACCAGACGAATGAGCGGCTTGAGCCGGTTCTTGTCCTCCGGGCTGGTCACCAGATACAGGGATACGGGCTGTTCTGCGTCCTGCAGGTCGGTGATTCGGAAGTCGGAGTGCTCGGTCCAGTGCGCGACGATGGGGTCACGGTACAGGCTCAGGAAACTCATCATGGTGGAGATTACGCCGGACTTCTCGTTGTCGGCCTTGTTGAGCATTTCCCGAGCGGACTGGGCAATGACGGGATGGACCTGGGTGCGGATCCCGTTTCCATCTTTCCATCCGTACTGATCGTGCGGGTCATGCTCTGTCTGCATCATGCGCTCGAAAGCGATGTCCACGCTCTCCAGGGTGGGATCGTTCAGGTAGGCCGCCACCCCGCGCAGAGTCTTGTCCGGCATGGCATAGAGCACATGCAGGATCACTGAGGTGAGGAGCGCGAAACCGGTCTTTTGCCAGTGGTCATTCAGGCCCTTACCGTCGGGATCCACGATCATGGTGGCGATGTTCATGACATCCTTCACCTCGAAGGGTGTACCCACGCGCACGGCATCCAGGGGATTGAAGCAACAGCCCTCACTGGGATAGGTGCCGTCTTTGTTTACCGATCCCGGGGAAAACTTGAGGATGTTGTTCCCCATGCTCTTGCGATAGCCTGCTGTCAGGGCAAAGTTCTCGCCCTTGATGTCATGGACCACCACGGAATCCATCCAGCCGTCCAGCAAGGTGGGCAGTACCAGTCCCACACCTTTACCGGATCGCGTCGGGGCGAACACCAGAATATGTTCTGCGCCGGTGTGTTGCAGTGGGGTGACCTTACCGTTTTCCACAAAGCCGCCGACATAGCAGATGTGTGGGGAATCGAAACGCTTCGGAGCGGGACTCTCTGCCCAAAAGTGCCACCAGGGCGTGACTGCGGCCGGCAGAAGACCCGCCCGCTCCGCGTCCTTTCGCGTTGCCCAGTGGGCGGAGCCATGCACAGGATTGTTGAGTACGGCTTGTCTGGCGGCCTTGTGTTTCTTGCCGAGAATACCGCCCACCAGCACCCCAAGCAGCACGGCAGGAAGCCCCGCGTCATAAAAGGCTGCGTGAATGACCGGATAATGGATGTTCAAAATCATCGGTCGAAGGAAGGGCAGGGGATTGTAGAGACGCCAGCCATCATACGGTAACTGCAAATAGGCATGGGACTTCTTGATAAAGGCGTCGGTCCAGCCATAGCCTGGAAATACTTTGCGGGCTACATAGGAAATACCCATGGTGTAGCCCAGTACGCCGGCGGCGATGCCGCCCACGGTCGCCTTGAATCTGCCGCCGCGTGCCAGGCGCTGAACCTGATAATCAGCTACCTGCTGTTCCGGGGCGTGAACTTTATGTGCCATGGAATCTCCTGATGGGGCATTCGGTTACGGTAGGGCATGCTGTCAACGAACTACTGTGGAACGGTCAATCATCAGGTCCTCCAGTTATGGCATGACTGACCAGTCGTCAGATTGTTTGGCAGTCCAGACATATTGGGGCCAGGTAGCCGGGTATTTGCCGGATGCCGACAGGTTCGCAACTGGCAGGAAAACCGGGGATCCTGCTGCGCCCAATACCCGCTTGGCATAGACGCTATCGCCAAACAGATGGCCGGAGTTGTATGCCTCGAAGGCATGATAGAGGGCTGCCTGTCCGGTCATTCCACGGGATAACGCCTGCTGCCAATCCGCCTGCAGGATTTGTGCTCCTGCCTGCAGGTTCCGGCAGGCATTGAGGGCCGTTTTGGGGGTCAGGTGATACTGGGCAAAGTTTTCCGAATCGACCTGAGCGATGCCTACGTCTACCTGGTGTCCTGCTGCCAGGAGAATCCGCAGGATCCGCAAGGCTTCCTGCCTGGATTTGGGGTGATAACCCCGATTTGCCGTGTTGTCCCACAGGACCCAGGGATTGCCGCCGGACTCGACCCGGACAATGGCTGTCATGGTCGCAGGAGCAATCTCCGGTGCGCATTGCTGAACGAGAGTCGATACCGGAATCATGGGTTACAGCATCCCTTCGGCTTCATCGAGCAATGCGCGGGCATCGGCAATAACACCGCCTTTTTCCTGTTCCTTTTCGATGTACCCGATGATCTTGTTGATCTCGGCAGGCTTGCGGTCGAACCGTTCCGCCAGGGCCTTGATCGCGTCTTTGACTTCTTCCTGCTTCTGGGAGATTTTGGACCGCTGATGCAAAATGTCCCGGAGAGCGTCTTTGAGTGCTTCATTTTCCATGTGGTTACTCCTTTTCTGGCAAAATATCGTCGTGTGAGGGGAATTCCTCACCAGTGATGCTTATCCGTTCTATTTCCCATGTTCGCCCTGCAGACTCGACAAGTTCTGAGTGTGAGCATAGGACGCCGATGCGCGCTGATTCTTCTAACGCCCAGTCAATGCAGGATCGGCGCAAGTCGCCGCGCAACTCTGGGGACATTTCAGAGATAACCAATCCGTCACACTCATGAATCAACGGCCACCGCTCGTTATTTTCCGTATCGTAAAATCCAATCAGCCGGTACCCTCTAAATGTGACGCCATCGAGGACATTCTTTAGGCGAAGTAACAGGGCTTCTTTTCGAGATTCTTGGCTAGGTTGATACAGTCCCGACAACTCGGCCATGGATTCCCGATCCTCGTCCCGCGATGAGACGCTGTGCTGCTCTTCGCCATCGGGGATGTCCCCGACCAGTGCGGCCAGGCCCTGTTCTAGCGCAGCCAGGGCGGACTGTTGTTCCGGGGTGGCCGGTAACCATTCCTCTCGTTCGATGACCGGTACCGGTAGCGTCCCACCGCTGATTCCCAGGACCTCTTCGTAGTCCTTCCATGCACCCGGTATTACATCGCTCGTTTCCGGACAGAGCATTTTGGATCGTGCTTGCAGTGTTGCTTCATATTGGCGGGCCTGTGGCAGGCACAGGAGCTCGTTTGGATCGGGGTACAGGTTCAAGAAGTTGCCGATGTTTTCTGGGTTGGGGAAATTATCAAGCAAAAGCATCAGTCGGCGGCCTTTTGGCTGGATCGCCTGCTCTTTTTTTTCCGGTATGCGTAAGGACCATGGCCAGAGTTTTCTCGGCTGTGGTTCGAGGGTGCAGGCACGGCTAATCCGTTCTCCGGATGCCAGTCGAGAAACGATAAGTTGGAGGACCAATCGCATTAACGGCTGGAGCCGTACACCATTCTCCATGTCAGTTACCAGATACAAAGATACTGGCCGGTCTGCGTCCTGCAGGTCGGTGATTCGGAAGTCGGAATGCTCGGTCCAGTGCGCGACGATGGGGTCACGATACAGGCTCAGGAAGCTCATCATGGTAGAGATTACGCCGGACTTCTCGTTATCGGCCTTGTTGAGCATTTCCCGAGCGGACTGGGCAATGACGGGATGGACCTGGGTGCGGATCCCGTTCCCGTCTTTCCATCCGTACTGATCGTGCGGGTCATGCTCTGTCTGCATCATGCGCTCGAAAGCGATGTCCACGCTCTCCAGGGTGGGATCGTTCAGGTAGGCCG
>NZ_JAVRKK010000060.1:0-12374 GCF_031962545.1 Candidatus Igneacidithiobacillus taiwanensis | reverse complement strand
TCAAACATCTTGCCTTCGATAAAGGTTTTTTCTTCGAGGGTATGGGCGGGCACGGAAACGTGCTGCTCCTTGCCCTTGGTATCGGTAAAGCGAAAATCAATAAATTTCACGTCTTTGTCGGCAATCAACTGCACGACTTCGGATGGGGTCATGCCCATATCTAATGCACTCCTCGATTTTGGTGGATTCCTATAACCAGTAAGCAGGTTCTGTGCCATGCCCTGCACGGGAATAACAAGGAGGTTTTCGCGCGGTCATGCACTAAGTTAATGCAAAAACTCTTCTTGATGCACTTTTATGGTGCTTATGCGATCCCAAATTGTCAGATTGTTGGGTAAGCGACTGTTTTTTGCGGCGTAAATGGCTGTTTTGGCCATGGCACAAATCCTGCAACAGGCCATTCGCTTTTTTACCACCGTACGAGGACAACCGTGATGAAAAAAATATGGATACTCTCCGCAGCCGTGCTGGCAGCACTTTCCGCCCCGCTGGCGGAGGCCTCTCTTAATCTACCGAACCCTATCGAAGTAGACGCCGGCCCCTTGGGCAAGATTGGCGTGCAGGGTGTGGCGAGTGGTATGGCCTTTTGGCAAGACAATCCCCAGGGACTTCCAGGAACGCTTGGCGCCAAACATGATGGCGCAACCATCACCAACGGTATGGCAATCGTACAAAAATCCTCAGGTTTGGTGCAGTTTTATCTACAGGCCGGGGCCTATAGTTTTCCAACTTTGGCAGAATCTTTTACCGGCGCTGATCCGACGGTGGCAATCAATGATTTTGGAGCGCTGCCGATTGGCTATCTGAAGATTGCTCCGAGCAGTAATTTTTCGGTGCAAATTGGGCAGATGCCGACGCTGATCGGTGCCGAAAGTGGGTTTACCTACCAAAATGTCAATATCGAACGCGGCTTGCTCTGGGACATGGAGCCGATTATCAGTCGCGGTATCCAAGTCAATGCGGGTGCTGGTCCGGTGACCGCATCACTATCGTGGAACGATGGTTATTATTCCAACCGCTATAATGTCATCAGTGGTCTGGTCAGCCTCGCGCTGAATTCTGCGAATACGATTAGCGTATATGGCGAAGGCTCAGTTGGTAAAGTGCGTATGGCAGCGAGTTCTCCGGCCTATAATCCTTACGGAGATGTGAGCCAAATTTATGGGCTGGAGTACGAATACAGCGCCGGTCCGTGGATGGTTGAGCCATATTTTCAGTACATGCATACGCCTGCAAGCGCGCGCTTGGGAATTGGTCACTCGTTTGATAACTACGGTGGTGCAATTTTAGCTAACTACAGTTTTAGCACCGACTATTCCTTGGGCGCGCGTTTGGAATATTTAGAAGTGGGTGGCCCGCTCGGCTATGGATTGAATTCTGGTAGCATCGCTTCAACCCTGACCGGGTTGCCAGCGGATTCACATGCTTGGTCCATTACCGTTACCCCAACCTATCAGTGTGGTGATTTCTTTGCGAGGGCAGAGCTGTCGTATGTTGCCGCTTTTGCACCAGGAACGTATGGATTTGCCGGCCCGACGGGCAGCAATCCTTCGCAGGTGCGCGGCGTAGTGGAAACCGGTTTTCTTTTCTGATGGTGTTATAGGGGGTTCGCTATGAAACTGGTTACGGCAATTATTAAGCCGTTTAAATTGGATGATGTCCGCGAGGCATTGTCGGAAGTGGGTATTCAGGGCCTCACGGTCACCGAGGTAAAGGGATTCGGTCGCCAGAAAGGACATACCGAGCTCTACCGCGGGGCGGAATATGTGGTGGATTTTCTGCCCAAGGTGAAGATTGAAACGGTGATTAAAGATGAGTTTCTCGATACCGCCATCGAGGCCATCAGTAAAGGCGCCAAGACCGGCAAGATCGGCGATGGCAAGATCTTCGTTTCCGACATATCGCAGGCCATTCGCATCCGTACCGGCGAAAGTGGCGACGACGCCCTCTGATTTCTAATAACTCTTAGCTACCGTTACAAGGAGAAACCTATGTCGGTTCCATGGTTAAATACTGGTGACAACGCTTGGCAGCTGACTGCTGCCACCGTCGTCGGCCTACAAAGTGTGCCTGGTTTGGTGGTGCTTTATGCCGGCATCGTCAAAAAGAAATGGGCAGTAAACTCTGCTTTTATGGCCTTTTATGCCTTTGCTGCAGTGCTGATTGCCTGGGTTCTCTGGGCCTACAATATGGGCTTTGGCAATGAATGGTTTCCCTTTGTGGGCCTGCCGCATCCCATCATCAGTATGCAGGACGAGCTGACCCAAGCGCTGATTCCCGCCTCCAACACCACGGCTGCATTTCCCATGTCGACCATGGTGTATTTCCAGTTTGTGTTTGCCGCCATTACCTTGGTCATCATGGCGGGCGCATTTCTTGGGCGCATGAGTTTCAAGGCGTGGATGATCTTTGTCCCGCTCTGGCTGACCTTCTCCTACACGGTTGGTGCCTTCAGCCTGTGGGGTGGCGGCTTCCTTTCCACCTTGGGCGTAATCGACTACTCCGGTGGCTACGTGATCCATCTTTCTGCGGGGGTTGCCGGATTTGTTGGCGCGGCGGTCATCGGTCCGCGTCTGGCCCGCGATCGTGAGAATTTCCAGCCCAACAACGTCCTGTTGATGCTGGTGGGAGCGGGTATCCTGTGGCTCGGTTGGAATGGTTTCAATGGTGGTGACCCCTACGCGGCGAGCCGTGATGCCGGTGCGGCGGTGCTCAACACCAACCTGGCGACGGCGGTGAGCGTCATCGTCTGGACCATCATGGATATCTTCTACTTCAAAAAGCCGGCGGTGATCGGTGCGGTACAAGGCATGATCACGGGCTTGGTTGCCATCACTCCGGCGGCGGGCGTGGTAGACGGTTGGGGTGCGATTGCCATCGGTATTGCTTCGGGCATCATCCCCTGGATGAGCATGAATATTCTTGGTAAGACTGCTCTTTTTCGCAAGGTCGACGATACCCTGGGCGTTTTCCACACCCATGCGGTGGCGGGCGTGCTGGGAGGCATCATGACTGGTATCTTTGCCACCAAGGCGGGCTGCACGGCTTTCGGCTTGAGCACCCCCGGCGGCGCCATCGAAGGCAACTGGCATCAGGTTTGGTTGCAGGTGATTGGTGCTGCCTTCATCATTGCCCTGAATATCGTGGTGACCTTCATCCTGCTCAAACTCATCAGTCTGGTCGTTCCCTTGCGTATGAGCGAAGAGGAGCTGCTCGTTGGTGACGACGCCGTCCACGGCGAGGAGGCCTATGCCTTCTATGGAGAGGGCGAACGTCATCCGGTGTTGGGCGATTGATCGCGGTTTGCCTATAAACATGCGCTTTCGGCGGCCCTAGGGCCGCCGTTTTTGTGGGAGGATCGAATGACTAGCATTTTGGTGTTGCAACATCACCCTGAGGAAGGTCTGGGTAGCCTGGCGCCTCTGTTGGCAGCAGCGGGCTTCTCTGTTGACCTGCGGGCTCTGGATGCCGGTGATTCAGTGCCCGAGGACCTTGGGAGCTATGCTGCTCTTATCCTTATGGGCGGTCCGATGAGCGTTCACGATGAGGCAGACTATCCTTGGTTGAAAGCGGAAAAGAGACTGATTGCCCTCGCTGCTAAACAGCAGCGCCCCATTTTGGGGCACTGTCTTGGCGCCCAGTTGATTACCGTTGCGCTGGGCGGGCAGGTGCTGCCCAATCCCGTCGGTGCGGAACTTGGCTGGTGGCCGGTGTCTGTAACGGCCGCCGGGAGTGCCTGGTGGCCGGACCTGCCCCCGAGTATTCCTCTCTTTCACTGGCATGGTGAGCATTGTGCTGCCCTGCCAGCGGGAGCCGAGTTGCTAGCAACCAATGCCGCGACGGCAGCGCAGGCCTTTGCCGTTGGCCCGCGCATCCTCGCCTTGCAGGCGCATCCCGAGGTGACCGCGCAGCAAGTCCGGCAATGGACGGCAGCAGGCGTGGCGGACTTGGCCGCTGGGGGGAGCTATGTGCAGTCGGCGGCGGAAATTCTCGGCAATGTGGATGCTGCCTGCGCAGAACTTGCCGCCATTGCGGCGACGTTGTACCGTCCGTGGTTGGAGCAGGTACAGAGAGCAATGGCATGAGCAATACCCCGGCCTGGGTACGCATCACGGCAATCCTTCGTCCGCAACGCCTCGATCAAGTGTGTGATCGCTTGGCGGAATTGGGCGTGGGCGGTGTAACGGTTACGGAGGTCGATGGCGTTGGTCAGCAGCGCGGCTACTCGACCCTGCATAGTGGCGTCTGGTATCAGTCGCGCAGCCATCCCAAGGTGCAGATCGAGACGGTGGTCGAAGCAATCCACACATCATCCATCCTTGCCCTGATTCGCGCCGAAGCCGCTACCGGAGAAATGGGTGACGGCAAAATTTGGATCGAGCCCGTTGCGCAGGTCGTGTCGATTCGCTCCGAGACGGTTACAGCTCCCGGCTGACAATGGCCTGTATGCGCTCTGGCTGAAAGCGCGACCAGTAGAGCCCTAAGGCCGTCGTTGCACAAACCATGAAAATAAACAACAGGATCGTATTGCCAATACTGCCGCTGGGAAAAGGCACCACGGTTCCGTAAAAAACGGCGCCAAGCAAAGGCAGGCTAATGAGGGTAATGAGGAGACTCAGCCAGCGTAACTCCAAGCGCTGCTGAAAGAGGTAGCGCAACGCTGCCAGATTGCCCAGGGCGTAGAGCAGCACAAAGCCCAAGGCGGTAAAGGTTCCGAAGATGCCGATCAGGCTGAGGATCTCGGTGTGGGTGAGCCAGAACAGTACAATGCTGGCTAACACCACCACGCCCAAAGCGTAAAGAGCAACGACCGGCGTGCCATAGGTTAGATGTCTGCGCGTCAGAATATGCGGTAGTACTCCGTGCCCGGCCATGCTCAAGAGGATGCGAGAAATGCTGTTGAAGGTCGCGATGCTCGCAGAAAAGGCGGCAGTAGCCATGGCCAAATCCACTACCACGCCGAGCCAGGGATCGCCCATGGCGGTGGCGATGGCATTCAACGGGGTGCTGGCGTTACCCAAGGATTGCCCGAGTCGATCAAAGGCAAGGGTTTCGGTGTAGGCCAGAAAGGCAAAAAAGAGGCCAACCAAGAGCACCGCCCAGCGCATGATGCCGGGGATGGCCTGCGGTTTTTCGGCTTCTGCAGCCAAATTTCCGGCTGTCTCGAAGCCGCCGTAGGCGAGCAAGGCCAAGACCAGGGCGCTGAGCAACGACGGTGGGTGCAGATGTCCGAGCTGCCACTGCTGGGGATCGCTGATGCCAAAGTGCTGCAAAGTCAGCACGGCAATGAGCAAGATGCAGGCAAGGGAAAACCATTCCACCCAAAGACCCCAACGTGCCGAGATCTCCACCCCGCGCCGGGCAAGGAGGAAGGCGATGGCGAGGGTTGCCAGGGCGAGAGGAAAAAGTAGATCCGGCGCTTGGGGAAAGAGGGTGTGCAGGCCAGTGTTGGCAAAGAGCCCGCAAAGGAGAGGGGCGCCGAGAAGGGCGCCACCGTAGCCGAGAATCATGGTAAAGCCAGCGACCAAGCCCGCCACAGGATGTAGGGCCTTGGCCAAATAAAAGAAGAGTGAGCCCGGCGAAGGAAAATGCTTGGCCAGAATCCCCAACTGCACGGCAACCAGCCACATCACCAGGCCTACCAAGGCATAGGCGAGCCAAGTAAAACTACCGCCATGCACTGCCACGAGGGCGATGGTCACCGCCGGCATGGCCGAGGGCGTGATATTCGCCACGGCATGGCCCCAGACCTCGCGGGTGCTTACCCGCTGGGCAGAATGCACCATATCTCAGTCGCCGGCGATGGTCATTCTCTCGATGAGGACCGAAGGGCTGCCGGTGCCGCCGTGAATCAGTAAATCACTGCCCACGGCGACCATGCCCCGGAACATTTCCCGCAAATTGCCGGCAATGGTGATTTCCTCCACCGGGTATTGAATGCTGCCGTTTTCTACCCAGAATCCCGCAGCCCCACGGGAGTAGTCGCCGGTGACACCATTGACGCCAAAGCCGATGAGTTCGGTAACCAACAAACCACGGCCCATCTTCCGCAACAGCGCCTCGAGATCGTCGGTGCCGGGGGCCAGGGTCAGGTTGTGGGCACCGCCGGCGTTGCCGGTGCTTTGCAGACCGAGTTTGCGCGCGCTGTAGACATCGAGCAAGTAGGATTGCAAGACGCCATCCCGAATCAGATCGCGATTACGAGTGGCAACGCCATCGCCATCAAAACTGGCACTCGCCAAGCCGCGCCGGCGCAAAGGCTCCTCGTAAATGCGAATGTGGCTGGGGAACAGCGTTTGCCCGAGGCTGTCCTGCAAAAAGCTCGCCTTGCGATAGAGGCTGCCGCCACTGATGGCTTGGGCAAAATGGCCCAGCAGGCTGGCGGCTACTTGGTTTTCAAAGAGGACCGGAGCCGTACAGGTGGAAATCTTGCGCGCACCCAGTCGACGCAAGGCGCGCTCGGCGCAAACGCGCCCAATCTCGGCGGGACTGGCGAGGTCGGATGGGCGACGAGCGACGTCGTACCAGTAGTCGCGCTGCATACCGCTATCGTCCTCGGCAATCACCGAGCAAGAAAGACTGTGGCGTGTCCCGCGGCTGCTGCCCATAAAGCCCAGACTATTGGCGTAGACGCTCGCCCCCTCGCCGGTGCTGATACTCGCCCCCTCGGAATTGCGAATGCGCGGATCGGCAGCGCGGGCAACATCCTCGCATTGGCGGGCAAGGTCGGCGGCGGTGTCGGGATCGATCTCCCAGGGGTGGTAGAGATCGAGGTCGGGAAACGTAGTGGCGAACAGAGAAGGATCAGCCAGACCGGCGGCCGAGTCAGCACCCGTATGGCGGGCAATGTTCAACGCCGCTGCCACGGTCTCCGTGAGGGCCGCCAAGGAAAAATCCGAACTCGAGGCCGAACCCTTGCGCTCGCCCAGGTAGACAGTGACGCCGACGGTCTTGTCGCGATGATACTCCACCGACTCCACCTCGCCCAGGCGCACGCTGAGCGACAAGCCCTTGCCGCTGCTCGCCCCGACCTCCGCAGCACTGGCACCCTGGCTTTTGGCAATTTCCAGACAGCGCTGGGCCACGTCCTGGAGCTCTTGGGTTTCGCTGCTGTGCATGGACAATCCTTTTGGCAATGTTGCGATGCCTCCATCTTAAACGCTCGTCGGCCCGCGGGGAAAGGTCGACGATTTTTGCCGCGCGCAAAATCGGGGTACCATGGCGAAGACCGCAGTTTATGCTTGGCACGGATACGACGGAAATGGCAGGAAAAACCCTCTACGACAAACTTTGGGAGCAGCATGAAGTGCTGCGCGAGGCGGATGGCCGGACCTTGCTCTACATCGATCGGCAGCTCTTGCACGAAGTGACCAGTCCCCAAGCCTTTTCTGGACTGCGTGCGGCGGGGCGGCGCCTATGGCGCATCGACGCCAACATTGCCACGGCCGACCATAATGTTCCCACCACCGACCGGGCGGCGGGCATTACCGACGAGACCTCTCGCCTGCAAGTGGAGACCTTGGACCGCAATTGTGCCGAGTTTGGTGTGGAAGAATTTGGCATGCTCGACCAGCGGCAGGGCATCGTCCATGTTATTGCGCCGGAGCAGGGGCTCACCCTGCCGGGAATGACCGTGGTTTGCGGCGATTCCCATACCGCCACCCATGGTGCCCTCGGGGCGCTGGCTTTTGGTATCGGTACTACGGAAGTCGAACATGTGCTGGCTACACAGTGCTTGTGGACGCGCAAG
This sequence comes from Candidatus Igneacidithiobacillus taiwanensis, assembly GCF_031962545.1. Classification (NCBI taxonomy): domain Bacteria; kingdom Pseudomonadati; phylum Pseudomonadota; class Acidithiobacillia; order Acidithiobacillales; family Acidithiobacillaceae; genus Igneacidithiobacillus; species Candidatus Igneacidithiobacillus taiwanensis. The sequence continues at coordinate 4,624 of NZ_JAVRKK010000060.1, read as the reverse complement.
TCCAAGAACATGCGGGTCTGGGTGGAGGGTAGTTTGCCCCGTGGGGTGAGCGCCAAAGACTTGGTCCTCGCCATCATTGGCGAGATCGGTACCGCCGGAGGCACCGGGCACGCGATCGAGTTTGCTGGCCCGGCCATCGAGGCCCTTAGCATCGAAGGGCGGATGACACTCTGCAATATGGCCATCGAAGCCGGTGCTCGCTCCGGCATGGTTGCCCCCGACGCGCTGACCTTTGCCTACCTGCAAGGGCGCCCCTATGCCCCGCAGGGAGCGCTTTGGGAGCGCGCCGTGGCCTTCTGGCAGGGCCTGCACAGCGATCCCGACGCGCATTTCGACCGCGAAGTGCGGATCGATGCCAGCGCCCTATCGCCACAGGTGAGTTGGGGCACCAGTCCGGAGATGGTCTTACCCATCGACGCGTGCATTCCGGATCCAGCAACGGCCCCCGATCCCGTGCGTCGTGAGGCTTGGCAACGCGCTCTGCGCTACATGGATCTGCGGCCCGGCACGCCGATAAGTGAGTTGCAGGTCGACAAGGTTTTCATTGGATCCTGCACCAATGGTCGGATAGAGGATTTACGTGCAGCGGCAGAAGTGGTCCGTGGCAAACGCAAGGCCGATTCGGTACGTGCCGTGCTGGTGGTGCCGGGCTCCGGTTTGGTGAAGGCGCAGGCCGAAGCCGAAGGGCTCGATGAAATCTTTCGCGCGGCGGGCTTTGAGTGGCGCGAACCCGGTTGCTCCATGTGCTTGGCCATGAATGCCGATCGCTTGGAGCCCGGAGAGCGTTGTGCGGCCACCTCGAACCGCAATTTCGAGGGCCGCCAAGGAGCGGGCGGGCGTACCCACCTCGTCAGTCCCGCCATGGCCGCTGCTGCCGCCATCGCCGGGCATTTCGTGGACGTGCGGCAACTCTCCGCATGAAAATGCTCTTGCTGCGAATCCTCCTTCTGCTCTTCAGCTGCGGGTTGACGGAGTTGGGGGCCATTGCCGCTAGTCGCGCCGCTTCCAATCAACTCGCTGCCGTCGAGTATGTCGTTCTCAAGCGTATGGAGAAATCCTGAAATGCAAGCCTTTACCACCGTCGATTCGGTATTGATCCCCCTCGACCGGGCCAATGTCGACACCGATGCCATCATCCCCAAGCAGTTTTTAAAGACCATCGAGCGCCAGGGCTTGGGAAAATTCCTCTTTTTCGACTGGCGCTATCGCAACGGTAACTTGGGCGAAGAAAACCCTGATTTCGTCCTCAACGATCCGCGCTATCGCGGCGCCCAAGTGCTCCTGACACGGCAAAATTTTGGCTGCGGATCGAGCCGCGAGCATGCTCCCTGGGCCTTGGCGGATTATGGCATCCGCGCCATTATCGCGCCCAGCTTTGCCGATATCTTTGCCAATAATTGCGTGCAGAACGGGATTCTGCTCATCAGTCTTCCGCAGGAGCAGATCGATTCCCTCTTTGCCGCAACCCAAACAGAGCCGGTGCAGGTCCACATCGACCTCGCCGCCGAGGAGTTGCGCCTCGACAGTGGCCGGCGCTACGCCTTCAGTATTGCGCCTGGTGCCAAGCACAAACTCCTGCATGGGCTCGACGATATCGAATTGACGCTTGGTCATGCGGCGGCGATTCGCGCCTATGAACAACAGCGTCGGCAACAGATGCCTTGGTTATTTCGCGAGGAAGCACGACATGGTTGAAGAAGAATCAGGATTGCCCCCGATCAGTCCCCACGCCCGCATCGTTACGGGCCAGACCAAGCGCGGCAAGCCCTGCCGCGTGGTGGATAATACCGGCAGCGTCGCCGAGGTGCATCTGCGGGAGTTGTTGCTCGACTTGGTCGAGCAAGATCTCTTTCAACCCTTGGGGTTGAGCTCGACGGGTGGCAACAGCATCCAGATTGGTGCAGCAAAGAATGCCCACGTGCAACTGGGGGATGACCTCTACCGTTTGATCGTGGCCGACTACGAGGCGCGGGTCGAGCGCTTCTGAATGGAAGCCCCTAGGGCATGAGGCGCTCGATGCGCCAATCGGTCCCGTCTGCCACGTACACGAAGCGATCGTGCAAGCGGTTGCTCCGCCCCTGCCAAAACTCAAAACGCGAGGGTGCGAGGCGGTAGCCGAGCCAAGCCGGATTACGCGGTACTTCGCCGTTGGGGTATTCCGCCGCCAATTCCGCTACGCGCGCCTCGAGGGCTGCGCGGTCGGCAATCGATCGGCTTTGTTCCGAGGCAGCCGCAGCAAGACGACTACCCAGCGGACGTTGGCGAAAGTACGCCTCGGCATCGGCTTCGGGAAGGGTCTCGACTTGCCCCTGCAGGCGCAACTGCCGATCGAGTTCCGGCCAGTAAAAGACCGCCGCGGCGTGGGGATTGCTTTGTAGTTCCCGCCCCTTTTGACTGCGGCTATCGGTGTACCAGCAGATGCCCCGGACATCGAAGTGCTTGAGCAGCACGAAGCGCACGCTGGGCTCACCGCTGGCGTTCGCCGTTGCCAGAGCCATCGCGGTGGGATCGAAATTATCCGTGGCCGCTGCATCTTGCAGCCAGCGCCGCATTTGCTCCCAAGGGTCCGGATGGAGATCCGCCCGGCGCAGGGAGCCGCGCACGAAGTCCCTGCGCGTGGAACGATGGTCGACTTCGCCTTCCATGGGGAGCCTATTGCGGCGCGGCGCTGCGGCGAATCACCCCATCCGGACCGCCGAGGAGGACTACATCGGCATGGCGCAGGGCGAATATGCCATTGTCCAGCACCCCGGGAATGCTATTGATTTTGCTCTCCATGGCGGCCGGATCGCGAAGATCGAGGCCGACCACGTCGAGAATCACATTGCCGTTATCGCTGGTGAAGCCGCTGCGCAGGCTCGGGTTGCCCCCCAACTTGACGAGCTGCCGTGCCACGAAGCTGCGCGCAAAAGGGATGACCTCTACCGGCAGAGGAAAGCTGCCTAAGGCACGGTGATCCTTGGATTGGTCGGCGATGCAGATGAAGCGCTGAGCCGCCGAGGCGACGATCTTTTCGCGGGTGAGGGCACCGCCGCCGCCCTTGATCAGGCGAAAATGTGGGTCGATTTCGTCGGCACCGTCGACGTACACCGGGATGTCGCCGGTATCGTTCAGGTCGAGTACGCGCAAACCCAAAGACTTGAGCCGTTCCGCGGTGCCAAGACTCGAAGGCACATAGCCATCTACCGCGATCTTGGCGCGCCCTAGGGCATCGATAAAATGATTGCTGGTCGAGCCCGTGCCGACGCCAACGATCATCCCCGGCTTTATGTAGTCCAAGGCCGCCTCGGCTGCCATTTTCTTTTGTGCATCAATATCCATGTTTACTTCCTCTATATCGACGATTTTCCTCCAAGCGCCGCAAGAACACTCTTGCCAAGGGAAGGGCGGAAGCGGGATTTTGACCGCTATACAGCTGGCGATCCTCCGTGATCCATTCCTGCCAAGGCTCGCCGCCAACTACGGTAAAACCTACAGCACGCAGGCCTTCCTCTAGATGATAGGGCCAGCGGCCGGCAAGAGTCGTCTGCTCTTCTTCACGCTTTTGAAAGCAGCTTACCGCAAAGCCAGCAAAAGGGCGATCCTGTTCGCCGGCCGGGCGGGCGAGGAGGGCGGCAGCCCCATGACAAAGGGTGGCAACGGGGAGATTTTTTTGTCGACAGAAGGAGAGTAGGTCGCCAACCGCGCTGGATTCCGGGAAGTCTACCAAGGGGCCGTTGCCACCGGGAATGAAAATGCCGCGCAGGGCAGGTCGCAGTGGCGCGAGCGCAGCGATGGAGAGGCGGTGGTCGAGGGGAAGTTTGGCCGTTTCCTGGTGCAAAAAATGCTGCTTGTCGCGATCGTTTCCCAGGTTTGCGAGATCCAGACTCTGCGGATCGATCTGCGCTGTCTCACCATCCGGAGTCACGAAGAGCAAGGGCCATCCCGCCGCACGTAGCGCTTGCCAAGGCACGAGGAGTTCCTCTGCCCAGACGCCGGTGGCGATGCTGCTCCCGTCTGCCAGAGGCAAGCTCTTGGCGCTCGAGAGGAGGAAGGCGACGAAGGGTTGGCTCGGTAACATAGGTACGAGTATAGCAGGTTTGATGTTCAATAAAAAAATAAAGTTATATTTTTATTGGCCTGTTAAAATGATGTTTGAGAAATTCCCCATCTTTTGCGATCACTATTTCGAGCATAATCTATACAATGTTGTAAGGACAATGTTTCGCTTTTTTTCTAAAGAGCTGAATAGTCACAAATCTATCTATAAGAAAAAAGTAATATGTTTATATGGTAATTTTTCTGAATTCAGTTTCCTAATCGATCCTCGTTCTACCCAAAAATATTTGAAGTCCTTAACTATTGCGTCTGGGTTTTTGCTGGCATACCTTAGTCGCCGAATCGTAGACTTTGGTAAAAATATAACTTTGTATGAATATTTGCCTGAGGTAGTGGGTGTCATTTTTGCTTCACCGGTTCGATTGGCTAGCGACATAAATGGCATTGGTCGGGGTAGAAAAGGGAGTGCTTCGCCCAAGCTTTTCGCTAGGGAAGATCTGATCTAGCCGAAGAAGGCATTGCCGTTGATCCAGAATCTCAAAAAAAACGCCATGAGGCCCATTGCTGATCGAAATACCACTATTTT
>NZ_JAVRKK010000059.1:0-12500 GCF_031962545.1 Candidatus Igneacidithiobacillus taiwanensis | reverse complement strand
TTTCTCTCATCCATGCTCAAGTGCTGATACTGGTTGCCCATTGTTCACCTCCAGTCTCCTTGGACCAAAGGTGTTGCACTTCATTTTTGAGCCGGCCAAGTCTCCCATACAGCAAATTCTTTTTTACCATTGCACAATAAATATGTGCTGTCAAACTTCTACTATTTTCGCAGTGAAAATCAGGATATGGATGTTCTTGGAAAATTACTATTATAAAGAAATGGTTTAGCCGTGATGTCATAATGTACCAATGCCATCTATACTACCAGAGCGCTTCCCGAGGTTCCTGCACGCCAGACCATCAAAAGAAAAAAATAGTATCATCCCTTAGCAAAAATCACGGGAATGCGTAGAAATTTTGGCTAGTTGTGGGCTGAGATCCTGTAGGTTCTCGACGATGATGTTGTGGACGTAGGGGCCGGTTTTTTCCAGGCGGCCCTGCACTGCCAGGGCGCGTCCTTGAAGAATGGCTTGGCGCCAAGACTCTACTCGTTGCGGCCAGATAATCAGATTGGCGCGGCCAGATTCATCTTCGATGGTCAAAAATACCGTGCCATGGGCGGTGCCCGGTCGTTGCCGATGGGTTACCAAGCCCGCCACTGCCGCCCAAGCGCCCGAGGGTTTACGCAAGGTCTCGGCAATGCTGGGGTAGCCTGCCTGGCGCAAACGATCCCGCAAAAAGGCCAGCGGATGTGGCCCCAAGCTCAGGCCCAGTTGCTGATAGTCCTCCCGACAGAGGCTAGCAGCCGAGGCCGGTGGCAATCCCGAGGGCCGCGCTGCTTTGGGCGGCAGGCCCAGGGCCGTCGGCTTCTGCAGGCTCAAAACCTGCCAAAGCGCCTCCCGACGCGAGCCTAGAAGATTATCGAAGGCGCCGGCACGCGCCAGTTTTTCGAGGCTTCCCCGTCCCACCCCGGCGTCCTGCAAGAGGCTTGCCGGCAGCAAAGCACCACCGCTTTCCCGCCAGGTCAAACAGCGTTCGCCATCCTCGCGCGGCAAACCCTTGACCAAATGCAGTCCAAGACGCACTCGCCGTCCTCGGGCTCGCGTTTCCCAGTGGCTGTAGCGTAGATCTACCGGCAGCACCTGCACCCCCTGGCGCTGCGCCTCTTGGACGATTTGCGCCGGGGCATAAAAGCCCATGGGCTGACTGTTGAGCAATGCAGCAGTGAACACGGCGGGATGATGACACTTGATCCATGCCGAGGCGTAGACCAAAAGCGCAAAACTGGCAGCATGGGATTCGGGAAAGCCGTACTCGGCAAAACCGCGAATCTGTTCGCAAAGCTGCTCGGCAAAGCCGGCATCGTAGCCGTGCGCCGCTAGGCCGGCGCGCAGCTGCTGCTCGTAGGGCCCCAAGTCCCCTTTACGGCGCCAAGCAGCCATCGCCCGCCGCAGGCCATCGGCCGCATCGCCATCGAAGCCCGCCGCCTCCATGGCAATCTGCATCACTTGCTCCTGAAAAATGGGTACCCCCAGGGTGCGCTCCAAGACCTTCTGCACCTCCGGCCCCGGATAGACAACGGCTTCCTCACCATTCCGGCGCCGCAGATAGGGATGCACCATGCCGCCCTGAATCGGCCCTGGTCGGATGATGGCCACCTCGATTACCAGATCATAAAAACAGCGCGGGCGCAGGCGCGGCAACATGCTCATCTGCGCTCGCGACTCCACCTGAAAGACCCCCAGACTCTCCCCGCGTTGCAACATGGCATACACGGCAGGGTCCTCGGCCGGGATGGCCGCCAGTTCCAGCCCCAAATCTTGTAAGGAGCGAGCCAGTGCGCTCAACATCCCCAAAGCAAGGAGATCGACCTTGAGAATGCCAAGGAGATCGAGATCATTCTTGTCCCACTGTAGCACCGTGCGCTGCAGCATGCGGGCGGGCTCGACGGGAATCAGGCGTGGGAGCGGATCCTCCATCAAGACCATTCCGCCCACATGTTGCGAAAGATGACGAGGAAGCCCTACCAAGGCATTGACGACAATGATCAATCGCTGCACCGCTGGGCTTTCGGGGTCAAAGCCTGCCGCCTGCAGACGTTCGGGTAGCACCCGCCGACCATCCCACCAGGCAAGCTGCCGGGTGAGCTGGTCCTGCTCATCGGTCGAAAAGCCCAGGGCACGGGCGGCATCGCGCATGGCACTGCGCGGCCGATAGTGGATGATGCTCGCCGTCAGGGCGGCATGGCGGCGACCATAGCGCGCGAATACGTACTGAATGACTTCCTCGCGCCGCTCGTGGGCAAAGTCGACGTCAATGTCTGGCGGTTCGCCGCGCTCCCGCGACAAAAAGCGAGAAAACAGGAGATGCGCACGACTCGGATCGACCTCGGTGATGCCCAAGGCAAAGCAGAGTACCGAGTTGGCCGCCGAACCGCGTCCCTGGCAGAGGATGCCGCGCCCGCGAGCAAAGCAGACGATGTCGTAAACCGTGAGAAAATAATTGGCATAGTCGAGTTCGGCAACGATGTGCAACTCCTCGGCAAGTTGCTTCTGCACCCGCTCGGGCGCCCCCGACGGATACCGTCGCCGCAGCCCTTCCTCCGCCTCGCGCTGCAGGAGTTCCTGGGGATGTCGATTCGCCGCGTTGCCTCCTTGTGGATAGCGAAAACGCAATTCGTCCAAAGAAAACCGACAGCGCTGGGCAACGCGCAGGGTTTCGTGGAGCAAGGCGGGCGGATACAGCTCGGACAGGCGCCGACGCGAACGCAGGTGTCGTTCGCCACTGCTCGGCAAGTCCCAGCCCAGTTCTGCCAGAGGCTTACCCAAACGGATGGCGGTGAGTACATCGAGGAGAAAGCGCTCGGAACGCCGCGCCAGCAAGACCCCTGTGCACGCCAGCGCCGCCAAGGGAAAACGCTCCTGCCAGCGCTGCAGGCCCTGCAAACGCTGCGCATGATCGCCGGTAGCGAGCAGGGCCACACCAAAGCGCAGGCGTTCGCTTCCCCAGGCTTGGCAGAGGGCATCGATGGCGGCGACTTGGGTTGCGGGTTCTTGGCGATAATCCGGCAAGAGGATGGCGAGCAAACCCGTAAGGGGTAGCAGGTCCGCCAACAAGGCTCGATAGGCCCCCTTCTCCGCCCGCCCCCTTGCCGCGGTAATCAGCTGCGTCAGGGCAGCATAGCCTTGGCGATTTTCGATGAGCAGAACCAGCTGCAGGCCTTCTTCGAGGTGTAGCTCACTGCCCAACAGTAGGGGTAGACCGATACTGCGGGCATGCACATGGGCGCGCGGAGCACTGTAGAGGCCGCATTCCTCGGTAATGGCCAGGGCGCTATAGCCTAGTTCCTTGGCCCGGTCGAGCAGCGTCTCGACACTAGCCGTGGCACGCAAAAAACTCAGATTGCTGAGGCAATGGAGCTCAGCGTAGAGCGGCTCAGGCGAAGTATCCATGCAAAAAGTAGCGTCCGGAGCGACAATCGCGAAATACCCAACATTGGGCACCATCCGCACGCCGCCAGCGGAAATAATCGCGGGCGATATCGTTACCATCCCACCAACCGCCCTCCACCCGCTCGCAGGTGCTAGGATCGAGTACGATCGCCAGGGAAGGAATGGCCTGTGCTTGGGGCAGGAGCCACAAGGGCCGAGGGCAGGAAAAAGCAGGCAGACTCGGGTTGGGAGCGCAATATTGCCCGCTGCTGTCCCGCTGCCAGGCGAGTTCGGGGCGATGCTCGGCCCGCAGACGGAGCTGATAGACATTTTCTGCCCCCAGCCGGGCTCGCCAAAGATCCAGCCAACGCCCTTGCCGATGAAGCAAACCCTGCTCCCAAAATGTCTGCTGTTCCCCACCCCAGTCTTGCGCCTCCAGGGCGCGCAACTGCAGCTGACGTGCCGCAAATTGCCAGGGTTGCCGCTGTAGGCGCTCCTGCCAGAGTTGCAGAAAAAAGTCGGCACTGGTGAGGGGATCACGACTTTGCAACAAGGCGCGATATTGCTCGTCGCGCCCTTGCAGGAGGAGTTCCCAACGCGAGCAGGCGCGCTGTTGCAAACGCAGACGCAACTCCTGGAAGGCCCGCCGCAGCGGAAAGCGCAGGCCCTGCCAATCGGTAACCTCCTGCAATAGAGGAAAGGAAACCAGCCATTCCTCCTGCCAAGGCCAGGCCGGCCGCGGATCCGGCCGAATACCGCGCAAGCGGTCGAAGAAGCTCTCCCAGTCGGCACCAAAGCGTAGCGCCCGTTCACGCCGGTCGAGGGCAGACCAATCCCGACAGCTACGCAGGCCCAAACTGTGCCAGCGCGCCAGGGAAGCGGCATTGGCGGGAAGCAGCGCCAAAGGGATTTGCTGCCAGCATTCGGTAAAATCGACGCCTGGAGGACAACGTGCCAGCGTCCCCGCCTGCCCCTGCCAAGCCAGCAAGGCCGCCGCCAGGGGCGTTGGCGCCAAGCCGAGCTGATAGCGCAGGTACTCGCCGGCAAAGTCCTGCAATGCCTGCAAGAGCCGCTGCGGATGCGTCTGCCAATGGCGGTTGCCGCGCAGCTCCACCGCCAGAACATGCGGCCATTCTTGCAGCGCCACCACCTTAGGCCCCCAGGCATACAAAAGCTGCGCACATCGATCGAGGAGATTGCTTTCCTGCTCGGGATCGCGCCGTACGGTTTGTAGCTCGGGGGCCAAAGCCCGCGCCTGAGCGGCACTCATGCCCAGCTGCACACCACGCCGCGCTGCCCCCACGTCCATTTGCCACACCCGCTGGCGAGCATCGGCAATCCATACCCCCGGCCAGCGCCCGTCCACATTCCAGAGCTCGGCCGCCAGAGCGGGAAAAACAACAGCCAGCCATTCCTCCCCCATGACATCCCACTCAGATGGCCAGCGGCAGCTCCAGATTGGCAGCTGCAGGCAGGCTCGCTCCCCGGCGTTTTTCTACCTGCATGCACACTTGCTCTCCCGCCGGTTGCAGACGCAGCCGTAGGGCGGCCGTGCTGCGCGCACTCTGGCGGTCGCGAAAGAAGAAGAATCCCATACAATTACCCGCCTCGGCGGCCAATTGCAGGCGTCGCTGCGTGCCCTCTTCCAATGCTGGCGGCCAGGCCAGCACAGCGCTGCACGTGCCAGAACGCAGGGCAGACTCTAGGGCCCAGAGCTGATCCTGTCGCTGCCGCGGATGGAGCACCAGCATGCGATCGAGACGAACCCCCGCTGCCGCAAGGGCGGGGGCGTAGGGAACATAGGGCGGCAAACACCAGAGCACCCAGCGCTTTTCTTGCTGACTGAGGGCGGCAATGGTGGGCAAGAGCAAACGCAGTTCGCCAATGCCTTCTACTTGGCTGTGGATTTCGGTGATCGCTCCCCGCGGCCAGCCGCCCAACAAGTCCCGGACATCCTCATGACCGGGGTCTTGCAACGGGCCTCTGGGCTGCTGTGCCTGGGCACGCCATAGGCGTTGGGGATAACGGGTCAACAGCTCTTCGACGGCGGTTTTCATCACAGACCTCCTAGGCGCAGCAAGCCCACCACCAAACCCTCCAGGCGGAGATCCTGCTTGCGCAAATCGACTACTATGGGAGAAAAATCCGGATTTTCCGGGAGCAAAAATACTTGGTGTCCTTCTTTACGCCAGCGCTTGACCGTGACTTCGCCATCCACCCGCGCCACTACCACCTGCCCGTTGTGCGCCTCGCTGCTGCGCTGCACGGCCAATAAATCACCATCGAGGATGCCGGCATCGCGCATACTCATACCCTGTACCCGCAACAGGTAATCGGCACCGGGAAAGAGCTGCGCATCTATGGGTAGGCGTCCTTCCTGCTGACTTTCTGCCAAAATCGGCTGCCCTGCCGGAACACGCCCAACCACCGGCAAGCCCATTTCCGCCACCAACTCGCTCATCAGGCGGATACCTCGTGCCCTACCCTCCTGCAACTGCAGGTACCCCTTGCGCGCCAGGGTACGTAGATGGCTCTCTGCGGCGTTGGGAGAGCGAAAGCGGAAAGCTTCCTGCAACTCGGCGCGGGTAGGCGGCATCCCCTGTTTGGCAATTTGCTCTTGAATCCACGTAAGAATTTGCTGCTGGCGACGAGTTAGGGCTTCCACAACCTGCATCTCCTGTTCCGTTAACTGTATTTTTATACAGTAAATGGAGCGAATGCAAGCCCCGTCTTCGCGACCTCAACGTGGGCGGGGCAGGGTCCAGTGGCGGTAGATCGCCAAACTGCGCAAGAGGAAGGTACAGCTAGCACCAAAGAGCAGACTGAGCCAGGAAGGCAAGTGCAACCAATCGCCACCAAGAAGCAGGACGGCACCAAGCAAGGCCGCCGAGGCGTAGATTTCGCCGCGCAGCACCACCGGCACTTGGGCACTCAACACATCGCGTACCATACCGCCGCCAATGCCGCTGATTACCCCCAAAATCACCGCCATTTCTGGAGCCAGTCCATAATCCAGGGCCTTTTGCGTGCCCGTTACCGCAAAGAGACCAAGGCCTGCGGCATCGAAGAGCAACACCGGATACTGCAACCGCTCAAAAACGCGATGAAAGAAAAACACCAACACCCCGGCTACCAGCGCCAGCGCAATACCGTGCCAATCTTGTATGGATTGCGGCGGGATGGCGCCAATGAGCAGGTCGCGCAAAATACCGCCGGAAACTGCCGTTACCACCGCCAGCACGAGGATTCCAAAGAGGTCCAGACCATTCCGCACGCCACGCATGGCGCCACTCACGGCAAAAACAAAAATCCCAATGAAATTGAAGATCTGGAAGAAGAGGGCAAAGTGCATGCGGCGCTTCGAGAAAGGAAAACGCGCATGGTAGCGCAAGCGCGTAGGCAGACAAAATCCTGCCCAGCAGCTCCGCTCTCACCACACTACGCAGCCACGCATCCGCCCACGGCTTTGCAGTGGCAAGACCACTGCACTACCCTAAGACCAAGCACTTTCGTGGCGACCAAGGAGTATATGCTGCATGGAGACGAGGCAAAAAACTGCTGTGGTAACTGGGGCATCTTCCGGCATTGGCGCCGCCACCGTGCAGCACCTGAGCGAAGCCGGCTACCACGTCTTTCTCGGCGCGCGCCGCCTGGAGCGTCTCGAAGAGCTTGCTCAGCGCTACGGCGGCACCGCCCTCCCCCTCGACGTGACCCAGAGCGACTCGGTAGCTGCCTTTGCCGCGCAAATCCCAGGCCCCGTCGACGTGTTGGTGAACAATGCCGGCGGCGCCCTCGGCAAGGAAGCGTTGGTGGAATTTGACGAGGAGCACTGGCTGCAGATGTACCAGAGCAATGTTCTCGGGCTGGCGCGGGTTACTCGCGCCCTCTGGCCGCAGCTGCAGCAATCCAGCGCCGCTACCGTCATCAATATCGGCTCCGTGGCCGGCGAGGAGACCTACCCCGGCGGTGCCGGCTACACCGCCTGCAAGCACGCCGTCCGCGCCCTCAGCGAAACCATGCGCCTGGAGTGGCTGGGACGCCCCATTCGCGTTACCGAAATCGATCCCGGATTAGTAGAAACAGAGTTCTCATTGGTGCGTTTTGCCGGCGATGCCAAGGCCGCAAAGACCGTCTACGCAGGAATGACGCCTCTGCGTGCCGAAGACATCGCCGAGGCCATCCGCTGGGTGCTCAGCCTACCGGAGCATGTCAATATCGACCGCCTCGTCATCAAACCCCGGGACCAGGCACGGGTCGACAAGGTCGTGCGCCGCTAAAACACAACGGCGCCCCGCAGGACGCCGTCTGGACCAAAACCCCGCCAGGAATCAGAGCGGAATCTTTGGATTGGCGGGGGCAGCCGCGGGATGCTCAGGCTGCTGCCAGTGCACCTGATACATTCCCTGCTGCCAAGGCGCCACCCCCGCGGGCTGGGCCGGACGCTGCGGTACCGCCGCCGGCAGCGACGGCAAAGAAATTACTGGGAAAAACACCTGCAAGGGTGACTGCGCCATAGGCATCCCGGGCATGGCAAAAGCGGTCTGCATCATTTGCTGCATCATTGCCATTTGCCGATCCATGGCCACCTGCATTGCCTGCATCTGTGCCAAGTTCTGCTGCATCAGGGCCTGCGCTTGGGCGGCATCGAGGGGACGATAGGCAACATTCGCCTGGGGGCCGCTGCCGTAGCTCACCGTTTCGATATGAATGACACCGCCCGGAATGTGAATGGTCTTCTGTTCCACATGCGCTGGTACTTGCTGCCCATTGATCAACACAAAAGGCGAAGCCAAGGCGGCGCCACTCAAGGCAACGCTCGCCAGTACGCCCGCCAGAATACCAGTCTTCATCCAAGTTGCAGTCTTCTTTTGCATACAAAGCTCTCCAACGAATCCAACCCATACCAAGTATCCCTAAGACCAAGACTCGCCGCCACGAGTTCCCGATTTCACCCCACCTGCAGCAGCGGCTATGATGGCGCTCTCAACGCGCTTTGGAGCAGCAATGGCCGCCAACCCTTGGCAACGTCCCACCAGCAAAAACTGGCATGCCTTGGCCGCCCTACTGCCCTTTCTGCGCCTACACGCCTGGATGCTATTGCTGTATTTCTTGGCGCTGCTGCTCAGCGCCGCCGGTACCCTGGCCCTCCCCCAGGGTGCCCGCTATTTATTGGACCACGGCTTTCACAACGCCCGCCTCTTGCTCCTGGCTAGTGTCGGCCTGCTTCTGCTCGGCATCTTCACCACCGCCGCCCGCGCCGCCCGCGAGGCCCTCGCCACCTGGATTGGGCAAAAGGTAGTTGCCGACCTGCGCGCCAAGGTCTTTGCCCACGCCCTGCATCTACCGGCCCTATTCTACGAGAAATTCCGCACCGGCGAAGTCATCTCGCGGCTGAGCAGCGACGTCACCATTCTCCGCTTCGGTCTTGCCGGGGTACTCGGTGGCGCCTTGCAACATGGGCTGACCCTGATTGGATCGTTGATTTTGATGCTGGTAACCGCCCCACTCCTGGTTCTGCCTGTGGTCATCGTCGTACCGCCCCTGCTCTGGATCAACCTGCGCTCGGGACGCCTGCAGCGCCGGTACAGCCGCAACGAGCAAGACTACCTCGCCGATCTCTCCTCTCATACCGAAGAGAGCATCAATGCCATCCGCACCGTGCAGGCCCTCACCCGCGAAAGTGCTGCCAACGACACCTATCAAGAAGGCATCGAAGGCGTTCTCGACCAAGTACGCGGGCGCATTCGGGTGCAGGCCTGGGCCTCGCTGCTCAGCGGTTTCCTGATCTTTCTTCTCCTCGCCGGCATGCTCTACCTCGGCGGCTGGCGCATCCTGCATCATCGTTCCAGCATAGGCGACCTCAGCGCCTTCCTCATCTACGCCCTCTTTGCTACTTCTGCCCTCTCCTCTCTGGGTAGTCTTTGGGGCCAGCTCGGCCGCCTTTTGGGCGCCATCGAACGCTTGCTCGCCCTTCTCGAGCAAGAACCGGAAGAGGCACCGGACAGCCCAACAGCTCCCCTACCCGCCGCCAGCACTGCTGCCAGTCTGCGCTTTGAACGGGTATTCTTTGCCTACCCTAGCCGCAGTGACATCCCCACCCTCGAAGACATCGACCTCGATATTGCCGCCGGTGAGCACCTCGCCCTGGTGGGGGCATCGGGCGCCGGCAAAAGCACTATCTTCGACCTACTATTACGCCATTACGCCCCCAGCCAAGGGCGCATCCTCCTAGACGGGCAAGACATCGCCAGCCTGCGGGTACACGACCTGCGCCAGCAGATCGCCATCGTCCCCCAACATCCGGCCATCTTTTCCCTGAGCGTGGCCGACAATATTCTCCTGGCCCGGCCCGGCGCCTCCGAGGCTGCCCTACGCGCGGCCATGCGCGCCGCACGGGTCGATGAGTTTGTTGAAGGGCTGCCCGACGGCATCCACACCCATGTTGGCGAAAAGGGCATTACCCTATCCGGCGGGCAGCGACAACGACTGGCCATTGCCCGCGCCCTGCTGCGCGATCCGCGGATTCTGATTCTCGATGAGGCCACCAGCGCCCTCGACGCCGAAAATGAGCGCTTGATTCAAGAAGCCCTGGCGGAGCTCATCCGCGGCCGCACCACCCTGGTCGCCGCGCACCGCCTGGCGACCATTCGCGATGCCGATCGCATCGTGGTGCTCGAATCTGGCCGCATTACCGCTACGGGCACCCACGCCGAGCTTCTGCAGCGCTCGCCGGTCTACCGGCGCTTCGCCAGCCTACAGTCTCTAGATTAACGTCTCCAGCATGCTCGTCGCTATCTGACAACAATATTACAGTATGTTTTCATAGAGTTAGTACTTTGCCATGGATTGCGTCGGGCAACCCCAACAGCAACGACCTCCGGTTTTGGGGAAGAATCTAGCAACGCTATATATTTCATAGGCTTGCAACATTGGCACATACCTTGCTTTACAGCAAGCGCAGTTCAACATCACTTTTTGAGGAGACAACCCATGTCTGTGAAAACTTCCGCTATCGTTGTTGCTTTGGCTTCCCTCTTTGCCGTTTCCAGCTCTTTTGCTGCTACCACCACTGCCGCCCCGGAAAAGCCGGCTGCCAAGGCCGAGATGCACAAGGCTCCAATGAAGAAGGCCCCCGAGCACAAGGCCATGCACAAGATGGAACACAAGAAGATGGAGCATAAGAAAATCGAGCACAAGAAGATGGAAAAGAAGGCTCCGATGAAGAAGGAAATGGCCACGAAGGCTGAAGCCAAGAAGAGCTAAGACAAAGCTCTGTAGCGTCGTGCAAGGGGCCTTCTGGCCCCTTGTTCGTTTTTGGAACTCCGCAGATCTGTAGTAGTCTTATACAACATCGAAACACGGACAGCTCGTTCCCATGACCACAAAGATTGCCCCGCTACTCCTCGCCCTCAGCGTATCGATTGTCGCCCCCCTCAGCGGCTTTGCCGCAGACCAAATCAGCAGTGCCAAAATTGCCGAACTACAGCGCTCGGCCAAGCTCGGCGATGGACCCTCGCAGTACGAGCTCGGTCTTGCCTATGCCGCTGGTGATGGCGTCAAACAAAATCTCCCGCTTGCGGCCTATTGGTGGCAGAAAGCCGCCGAAAATCTCGATGCCGCCGCGCAGCTGCAACTCGGCACCGCCTACGCCCACGGCTGGGGGGTACCCAAAAATATGGACCGCGCCATCTACTGGTGGCAAAAAGCCGCCCAAGATGGCGACCGTGCCGTTGCCGAGCAAGCCCGCCTCCTCCTCGACAAAGCCGCCTGAACCCCGCACCCGAGGACAAGGCCAGCAAGCGCTGGTATACTCGCCCCACCTGCCCAAGTGGCGAAATCGGTAGACGCAAGGGACTTAAAATCCCTCGGCTTATGCCGTGCCGGTTCGAGTCCGGCCTTGGGCACCAATTGGCTAGTAAAGTCAGATACGGAAATGAGATGAAACGGGATCTCACATCCATCTTTCGCACATAGCCATTCTCATATCGCTCGCCACTGTCCGGCCAACGCATGTAGTGCGAGCTCAAAATCAAGATGGAAATATTTCCCAAACGCGCCTACTCACAACATCAGCCCTCTACGTTTGGGAGGACTGGAGCGCTTGTTGATTCCTTACAGCACAATAGCGAACCACGAAAAAACCTTAGCGGCGCGGCCCGAAGTCTTCCAGAGCTTGTATAGGCACGGTGCTAGTCTTCATCTTTACGCGCAATGAGAAACTTAGAATCATCGACATCTAGCGTCGACGTCTTGCCAATATCAAGGGCTTCGTGTCCCGTAATGTACTCGTCGGCAAGCGCGCTTAAACACTCCGTCTCTTCAAGGGTAACTGGTTCGAAACCTGTAAAACCGATTTCTGCAAGAATCGACTTACCTTGTTTATCTTGGTGCATATCGCGGAGGACCGCAATAAAATCGTCGCGGCGTGCTAGAAGCGCTGGCGAAATACACAAAGCATGAAAGGCAAACCCATCGTCCGACTCAGCAAGGATACGCAACGACTGCCGAATAATTGGCGTCGTCGAAGCGTATACCTCGTTAAAAACAAAGCCAACGTCAACTTCCTTACGTAGCAGCGCCTTGATAACAGTTTGATAGCTTCCAGTATAGACAAACTGCAAACGAGCACGATCGATAGCAAGTTTATCGAGCAAAAATAGACCGACCATGTGCACCAAAGTTTCTTGACTTGCAGAGGCAATACGAATCGGATCATCTTGCTCACCCTCAAGCGGGTTGGCACGCTCTGATTGCGTACAGAGGAAAACCTCATCAAAGTGATCGCGAGGTTTGACCAAAGGTATATAGCCCAATTTTTGGACGTACCGAACCCAATCGAAAGGGTTGGCATAAATGATGTCTATACGACGCTCGAAAACAGAAGATCTACATGTCTCGATATCCAGGAAAGGAGTGAATCGAATGGGCAGGTCAAGCTTCTTCTGCAGATAATTGTTGAATAAAAACCAAGCTGGCAAATTTTTTCCAGTATAGTTTGGATCTGCAGAAAAAAGGTGCGGCATAATAGAAGTCCGATCAAATTTCAAAATCGACGGGTATTTCGCCGAGTATATTCAAATGAATCTCAAAAGGTTTGCTGTATTTCAGGGCAGTCATCAGTGACCCCT
>NZ_JAVRKK010000058.1:0-12578 GCF_031962545.1 Candidatus Igneacidithiobacillus taiwanensis | reverse complement strand
GTAAAACCCCCGGATCCGGTACCCGACATGTTGAACCTGCATGGCACTCCTCCCTCGCCAAAGAAGTGCCAAAGGTTTGTGAACTTATGCACAGCTGGTTGCGTCGTTTGGTTGCCGACTGATCCCGCCCCAATTATTTTTTGTGGGTGGGGCTAAATAAAAAAGGCCGGCTCGTAAGCCGGCCTCTTCGCTCACCCGAGGGTGTTTAGGCGGAGGCCTGCTCGCTCATGGCCTTGACCCGCGCCGACAGGCGGCTCTTGGTGCGGGCGGCGGCATTGCGATGAATGATGCCCTTGCCAGCGGTCTTGTCGATGATGGATTCCGCCGTGCGCAGAGCAGCGCGAGCCTGTTCTTGGTTGCCATCACGGACTGCCCGCAACACTCCCTTCACATAGGTGCGCATACGCGAACGCAGGCTGCCGTTGTGCAACCGCCGCTCTTGACTCTGGACTGCGCGCTTGCGCGCTTGCGCCGAATTCGCCACGTCTTTGACTCCTTAACACATTATCCAAACGAGTGCCCGAACTGGCGGGCAAAGAATCGGCGAATACTGCGGATTTTTTTGCTGTCTGTCAAGGCTGTTCGGCATGCTTGTCGGGCTGCAAATAGGCTTTGATCGTGGCGCGGGCAACGGGTAGGGCTTGCCAGGCGTTGTGCCCGCCATTTTCGACCACAACGGCAACGGCAATTTTGGGATGATCGACGGGTGCCCAGCCGATGAACAGGGAGTCATTGTTATAGATGGTGTGCCCGTGGG
Source organism: Candidatus Igneacidithiobacillus taiwanensis (assembly GCF_031962545.1). Classification (NCBI taxonomy): domain Bacteria; kingdom Pseudomonadati; phylum Pseudomonadota; class Acidithiobacillia; order Acidithiobacillales; family Acidithiobacillaceae; genus Igneacidithiobacillus; species Candidatus Igneacidithiobacillus taiwanensis. Next base: position 11,821 of record NZ_JAVRKK010000058.1, on the reverse strand, counting down.
CATATCCCTCCGGGATTTGTGCCGTACCCGTTTTGCCTGCAATGCTGATACCGGGAATGCTGATACTGTGACAGGTACCGCTGTTGACGCAGGCCTCCATGCCCACACGCACGGCATGCAAAGCCGCGGGATCGATGTGCAGATTCTCCGGAGTAGCGCTGGGCAATTCCGTGCGCGCACCCGTGGCCGGATCGACCCAGGCCTTGGCTACTTGCGGCCGCACCAAATAGCCCCCATTGGCAATGGCAGAAACCGCGCGGGCGAGTTGCAGGGGGGTGACCAAGAGATACCCCTGGCCGATACCAAGGATGACGGAATCGCCGGTGTACCAAGGGGCATGCAGGTGGGCACGCTTCCAGGCTGGCGTCGGGACCAGCCCGGGGAGCCCGCCGGGAAGATCGACCCCGGGGGACTTGCCGAAGCCAAAGCGCCACAAGGTCTCGTCCTGCAGTTGGATGCCCATCTTTACTGCCAGCTTGTAATAGAAGACGTCGACCGACCAGGCTAGGGCCTTGGTGAGATTGGTCTCGCCAAAGCCGCTACGATTCCAGTCCCAGTAGGTGTGGCCGCCCAACTGAAAGTTGCCTGGGCAGAAGGTTTGAAAATCGGGTCCGATGACGCCGGCCTGAATCGCCTGGATAGAGTAGAAAGGCTTGGCGCAGGATCCCGGCGGGTAGAGACCATTATCGGCACGATCGGTAAGAGGATGCCCGGGGTTGTCGAGCAGACTGCGCCAATGGGTGCTGCTGATGCCATCGACAAACCAGTTGGCGTCGAAACTGGGGCTGCTGACCATGGCCAGTATATGGCCATTATTGGGATCCATGGCCACTACCGCGCCCCGATAATCGTTGCTTTCCAGGGCATTGGCGGCCGCCTGTTGCACGCGCAGGCGCAAATGCGTCAATAGGTTGTCACCCGCTACGGGGGGCTGCTCCGATAGGGTGTCTACCTGCTGCCCCTCGGCGTTGATCTGCTTGATCTGATAGCCCATTTGCCCACGCAACTGGCGTTCATAGTAGGCTTCCAGCCCGGTTTTGCCGATATAGTCGCGGCCGCGGTAATTCTCGGCTTGATGATGCTTGAGGTCGCCGGCGGTGATGGGGCCAACATAGCCGACCACGTGAGCGAAAAGGTCCCCGTAGGGGTAGTCGCGATGCATCACCGCGGTGATTTGCACCCCCGGCAGCGAGGCCTGACGGACGGCAAGGGTGGCGATCTGCTCGGGGCTGAGGTCAGTTTTGAGGATGATGGGATCAAAACTCGCCTTGGCCGCCATGCTGCGTTCGAAGCGGGCGAGATCGTTGTCCGAGAGGCCGAGGAGTTTCTGCAGGCGCGAGAGGGTCTCGTCGAGGTCCTCAGTTTGATCGGGGGTGACTTCCACCGCGTAGGTGGGTTGATTCTGCGCGAGGACCTCGCCGTGATCCGCCAAAATCAGGCCACGAGCCGGATTGACCGGGACCAGAGCAACATGATTATCGTGGGCGAGCTGGCGAAATTTCTGAAAATGCAGGATCTGCAGATCAATGAGCCGCCCGAGTACGATGAAGAGCAGCAGCAAGACAAAGCCCGCGGCGATGCCGAGGCGACTGCGAAAATTTTGGCCGGAAAGCAGCGGAGGAGGTGTGGTATTCATCGGATCAGATAGATTTGCAAATGCCTAGCGCCCTTCGTACACTCGTTTCAAATCGCAGCCGGAGGTAGCTGTGCAAAAATCTCGGGTTGATTCTCTCGTCGGCCAACTGGAAGCCATGATACTCGATTATCGGGCTCTGCGTCGCCAGTTTCAGGCGAACCCCCAGCAGCTCGAGGCGACCCGTCTGCGTCGCCAGGTGGCCATACTGGAGGCCGAAAATCAGCAACTGCGTCAACAACAGCGCGAGATTCGCGAGCGCCTGGATCGGTTGCTGGCGCAGATCAGCATTTGGGAGCAAGAAGGACAGAACACATGAGTCAGGGCGGCGCCGCCAGCACTCGCGAGCTCATCGCGGCAGAATTCCTCAATCAGTCCTACCAAATTTCTTGCTCGGCCGAGGAGCGTCGACTGTTGGAGCAAGCCATCGAGACCCTGCAGGAGCGACTGCAGCTGGGCAAGGTGCGGCAGGCCGTCGGCGCGCAGCGAGAGCGGGCCTTGCTCATGGTCGCCCTGAATCTTGCCGCCGATCTCCTGCGCGGGCAGGAGGAGCAGCTGCAAGCGCAAATGGCCCTGGAGTCGACGGTAGCACAGTTGCAGCGATTGGTTGACATGGGGCAGGGGGCGGAGTAGCTTGAAATCACTCCCTGCGGGGCGCGTGGTGCCGTGATATTTCCTGAACCAACATTGTCTATCCAGGGGGCCTTGGTCCATGTCGTTGGTGTGCCGCTCCTTCGCGGAGTAGCCTGATACGATTCCCGGGCTCCCGACCTGATCGTCAGGTTCGTGGGATAGCGGGTAGCACGACCCAGGCGGGGAGTTTCTTTTGTCTGTTGCCAAATCCGAGCTTCGTCGTCGCATACGCTCCCAGCGTGCTGCTTTGGATAGCGCGGCACTGCAACATGCCGAGCATGCTCTGGCACGTCAGTTGCGCAAAATCCCCCTCCTGCATCATGCCCGTACAATCGGCTTGTATTGGCCGATGCGGGGAGAAATCAGCCCTTGGGGTTTGCTGCAGTCGCCTTGGGCGCATCGGCAACAATTTTTCCTTCCCGTGCTAACGGGGCCGTACGGGCGAAAACTGCGTTTTGCCCCCCTCGCGCGGAGCGCCACCTTGGTAGAAAATCGTTTGGGCATTCCCGAACCGCAGGTGGCCCGCCGCTATTGGCGCTCTGCTGTCGAGCTCGATGCGCTGATCCTGCCGCTGCTGGCTTTCGATGCGCAAGGGCAGCGCTTGGGCATGGGTGGCGGGTTCTATGACCGCAGTCTCGCCGCCCTGCGCCACCGCCGGCGCTGGCGACGGCCGCGTTTGCTCGGGGTTGCCCATGGCTTTCAGGAAGTTCCCGAACTGCCGCGGGAGCCCTGGGATGTACCCCTCGACGGAATCGTGACGGAGCAGGGCTACCGGAGCTTTAGGCTATGAAAGTACGTATCTTTTTTGCTGGCGATGTAATGGGTAAACCGGGGCGGCGCGCCTTGCAACTGGGTCTTGCGGAACTGCGGCAGCAAGTTGGCCTCGATGCGGTAGTCGTCAATGGCGAAAACGCTGCCGGCGGCGCCGGTATTACTCGGGAGATCCTGCACGAGTTCCTGTCCTGGGGGGTGGATGCCGTCACTGCCGGCAATCATGTTTGGGACCAACGCGAGACCGTCAGCTATATCGAGAGTGAAGCGCGTCTGTTGCGCCCGGAAAACGCCCCGCCGGGGACCCCGGGCCGTGGCGCTCTGCGTATCGAAAAAGAGGGTTGGAGTCTGGGAGTACTGAACCTCATGGGACGGCTCTTCATGCATCCCATCTACGACTGCCCCTTCCGTGCCGCCGATGCTGCCCTGCAAGGCGCCCTGGCCGACTGCTCGGTGATTCTGGTCGATCTTCATGCCGAGGCAACCAGCGAGAAGTATGCCCTGGCTTGGCATCTCGATGGCCGCGTCAGCCTTGCCGTGGGTAGTCATACCCATGTACCGACGGCGGATGAGCGCATCTTTCCCGGGGGCATGGCGTATCAGAGCGACGCCGGGATGTGCGGCTGCTACGAGTCGATCATTGGTGTCGATCGCGAAATCGCCAAGCGACGCTTCATCGATGCCATGCCTGCCAAAGCACCCGTGGCAGAGGGTGTGGCTAGCCTTTGTGGGCTGCTGGTCGAGGTCGACACGAGCTCCGGCAAAGCACTGCGCGTGGAGCGCATTCGCCGCGATTATCCCGCGGTCTGAGCCTGCTCTGGCGTCAGCCAGCGAGCGCGACGCTGACTGGCATCGGTATCTTCCAGAGGCAGTAGGTAAGCGGTATCGAGAGGGGCGGGAGCTGGGGTACAGGTGCAGCTGTACAAGCGACCATCGCGCAAATAGTGCAACACTCGAGGAACCGGCGAGCCAACGCGATCTAGTTGGGCTTGCAATGCGTCGCTATGGATTTCTTCCGCATCAAGGGTAAGGAGGCGATCTCCGGGGCACAGCCCGGCTGCCTCGGCCGGGCTGCCGCTGCGCACAAAGGTGAGTTCGACCCCCAGTGCAGCTTTTTTCCAGGTGGCTCCAAGCGCGAGCCGTTGACCCTCTGCGGCCACCCCGCCGCGATCGGCCGCGCCAGCGGCGGCCCGCCAGCACAGGGCAACGCCCAGATATTCCAAGCATTCGGTAAGCGGCAGGGGGTGGGTTTCGAATATCCAACTACGCAGTTCTGCAAGGGTGGCGGCAGGGATCTTGTCCGCGAGCCAAGAAAAGATCTCCCCCTCGGGCAAGGGGCGCTGTCGATAATCCTGCCAGAGCATGCGGAGGATTTGGTCGAGATCGCTGCCATGCGCGCGCAGGCGGGCATCGAGGCAGAGGGCGGCGAGAGCGCCCTTGTTGTAGTAGCTGATCTCAAAATTGGCGGCACCGGGGTGCGGGTGGTAGAGCTTGGTCCAGGCATCGGCACTGGATTCGGCAAGGCTTTGCAAGGCTTCGCCCGGGCGGCGAGCGAGGCGGGTAATTTCGCGTCCGAGTTCCTGTAGGTATTCGTCAGCGCTCCACAAACCGGCGCGACAGAGGAGCAGGCTGTCGTAGTAAGACGTGATCCCCTCAAAGATCCAGAGATCCCGGCTGGCGTTTTCGCCCTCCCAGTAGCCCTCGCTCCACACGGCCGGGCGAATACCCTGGACGAGCCAGGAGTGGAAGTATTCGTGGCTGGCAAGACCCAAAAAGTCGCGGTAGCCGCTGGGGTCGCTGCCGTCGAGATCCGTGCGCTTGCAGAGCAGGGCGGAGGAGGCCTGATGCTCGAGGCCGCCGTAGCCATTCTGGCTACCGAGGCAGAGAAAATGGTACCGGGAAAATGGGCTTTCTCCCCAGAAGGCCTGCTGGTAAGCGCAAATCGCGGAAAGGTCCTCTCCCAAGCGGAGCAAAGTCGCCTCTGGATGACCGTGGAGGGCGAGGTGATGCGGAATCTCGCCCGCAGAGAAGTCGACCCGGGCGAGGAGTCCGCAGAGCAGGGGGTGATTGCAGAAGCCGCGATAGTCTTCGGCAGAAAATATGCCCCAAGACCAGGCGGCACCACTCTGCCGCGCCATACTCGTTGCCAGCTGCCAGTCGTCCGGGCCAGAAATGCGGAGTTCGTGCTCCTCTGCTTCCTGACCGACAACACGCAGAAAGATTGCCGGGCCGTTGAAAAACCCGCCGCTATCATCGAGGTAAGCGGTTCGTACCGACTTATCGAAGGCATAGACGTTGTACTCTACCTGCAGCGGGGCGGAGCAAGGCGCGAGGCGCCAGCGGTCCTTGTCAATTTTCTCTACGGCAAGCACTTTCCCCGCGCTGTGGGCGGTGAGCTGAACGATATGACGGGCGAGGTTGCGTACGGTGTAGCTGCCGGGAACCCAGGCGGGGAGGGCGAGGATTTGCCCATCGGGGTCGGGTGCGGCAATCTGCAGGCGGACCTGCAGGAGGTGCTGCCTGGGTTGCAGAGTGACTTCGTAGCGATGGGCCATGGGAACTAGCGCCAGGCCGGAGCAAGTTGCCGAAAGCGCGGATCGGCCGCGTCGGCAATCCATTCGTAAAACAAGGCCTCGCTACTCAGCAACGTAACCCCGGCCTGGCGTAGCCGCTCGAGGCCCCAGGTTTGCTGCTGCGGATCGCGGCTGGCAACGGCGTCGATGACTACCGCCACTTCCCAGCCTGCTGCCTGCAGATCGAGGGCGGTTTGTAGAACGCAGATGTGGGTTTCGACGCCAAGGAGGTAGATTTGCCGGCGTTCGGTCTGGGCGCGGAGAGTGCTACGCAATGCCGGGTTGGCATAGCAGGAGAATTCGGTCTTGGCGATTGCTTCGCCAAAGCGCTGCAGGCACGGATCGAGAGCACCCAAGCCCTGAGGATACTGTGCTGAGAGCAAGATGGGGACGTCCAAAGCGCGGGCGCTGTCGAGCAGTCGGGTGCTCGTTTGCAGCAATACTTGCCGCCGCTCTGCACCGAGCATGGCGAGAAGCTTGTCCTGCAGGTCGATAGCGAGGACGACGCTCCGTTGGGCCCGCACGCGCACGCTCAAAACTGGAAGCTTCGGGTTGGTGAGTGCCGCAAGGGTGGAATGTCGGTATCGAAGAGATCCGTGCCGCGCAGGCTCGCATCGCTGCCACGGCGGTAGCGCCGTACCCGCACCAGCGGCGATTGTCCCTCGAGGGCGAGAAGGCGTCCGCCCGGGCGCAGCTGCTCGCGGAAGCCCTTGGGTAGCTGGGGGAGCGCGCCGGTAAGGACAATGACATCGTAGGGTGCAGCCGCTGACCAACCTGCCGAAGCGTCGCCAACCTGCAGATGCACATTATTGATGCCTTGTCGCTGCAAACGCGCCTCCGCCAACGTTACAAAATCGGCACGATCGTCGACGCTGTACACCACGCCACCGAGGCTCGCCAACAGGGCAGTAAAGTAACCGCTGCCGGTGCCAACCTCGAGAATGCGATCCTCAGGCTGAATGTCGAGCTCCTGCAACACCCGCGCTTCCATTTTGGGAGTCCACATCCGCTCGCCATGGTCGAGAGGGATCTCATAATCGGCAAAGGCCAACTCTTGCAGGTGGGCGGGCACGAACTGCTCGCGTTTGACCTGTTGCAAGACGCGTAGGACGTTGGGGTCGAAGACTTCCCAGGTGCGCACCTGGGTATCGATCATGGTTTGGCGTAGGGTGTCGAAGTGCATGGGAATCGTCCAGAATACCTGCTACATTTAGGCACGCCGACCAGGGCAAGTCAATTTCTGCGGAGGGAGTTTGGAAAGTCGGGCACATGCGCTGATCGCCCTTGCGTTCATTGCGGTTTTGGGTACTGCCTTGGTGTTGGCTGGCTTGTGGATGCACCATTCCACCCCCGTTGGCAAGGAGTATTACGTCGTCTCCCCCTACAGCGTTACCGGCCTGACCGTGCAGGCACCAGTGCGCTTCAAAGGCGTGCGGGTGGGGGAGGTCAAGGCCATCGATTTTGATCCCGAAAATCCGCGCATGGTGCGGGTGCAGATCAGTATCGATGCGAAGACGCCCATCACCCACGCGACCTTTGCCGAATTGGAGCCCCAGGGGGTGACCGGCCTCAGCTATCTTTCATTGAGCGATGCCGGAACGAATTTTGCGCCTCTCATTCCGCAGCCGGGGAAGGTGCCGGTCATTCCCATGCGTCCCAGTTTTCTGCAGGCGCTATCGCGCAGCGGTGAGTCCTTGGTCAACCAGGGGAATGAGCTGGCAATGCGCATGAACGATCTTCTAGACGAACAGAATCAGCGTCATTTTTCTGCCGCCTTGGTCAACATCGACAAGGCCACGGCAGAGTTGGCAGAGCTCGAGGCAGCGTTGCGGCCGGCTTTGGCGGAGTTGCCCGCCACCATTGCCGCTACCCGCTCCACCATACAATCGAGCCAACGCTTGGTGCAGCATCTCGACGAACTCGCGGTGTCGGCGCAGCAGCCGCTGCAGCAGCTCGATGGTACTAGCATTGCTCTGCGCAAGTTGGCGAGCTCGGGCCAACAAAGTGTCGATATCCTCAATCAACAAACCTTGCCGCAACTCAATCTTCTCACCCAAAACCTGGTGCAAAGCAGCGAGAATCTTGGTGCCTTGAGTCAGGAACTGCGTCAGAATCCGCAGAGCTTGCTCTTGGGTAAGCGTGCAGCCCCTGCGGGTCCAGGGCAGGCGGGTTTTGCGGGAGCGCATCCATGAATGTTTGGCATTGGCGTCGCTTTTTTCGAATGGCTGGGTTCTTTGCTGTTGGCGTCGGTCTTGCCGGTTGCGCATCGGCACCGGCTTGGCAGCAGCCCTATGCCCTGCAATCGTCTACGGCGCCGGTCGCTGCCCATGCCGCGCCCCGCGCTGGTGTGCTACGCCTGGAGGCAGTTACCGCCCCAAGTTGGCTCGCCGCCCCGGAACTGCTCTACCGCTTGCAGTATGCCGATCCGCAGGCGCTTTACCCCTACAATAACGCCCGCTGGGCGGCGGCGCCGGGGCAGATGCTCGCGACCCTACTGGTGCAGCGCTTGCAACAGCAAGGGGACTGGCGGGCGGTGCTCGGGCCGGGACAGGCTGGGCGGCCGGAACTCTTGCTGCAGCTGGGACTACAAAATTTCGTGATCGACTATTCGTCGGCGCAGCAGGGAGAGGCGCGGATTGCCTGCACCGCCACCCTGCTCGAGGCCAAGGATTATCGGGTCTTGGCGCAGAAATCCTTTGTCGTGGCCGCGGCTCTACCCAAGCCGGGGCCGGCCGGTGGGGCTGCTGCCATGAATGCCGCAGCCCAACAAATGGTGGATCAAATCAGCGCTTGGGCGGCGCAGCAAAGCCCGGCTGCCACCTAGGCTTTCGCGCTATTTTTGTATACCAAGACCGGGCAGGCGGCATGATGTACTACCGACGTCGCCACCGACCCAAGGAGTAGACGACCAATCGCTCCTTGATCTTGGCTGCCGACGATGATGAGATCAAAGCCCTTTTCGCTCGCGTAGCCGCAAATATTCCGCCCTATGTTTCCAGATTTTTCCAGCAGCACCGCATCCGTTGCCAGGCTGAGGGACTTCTGCAGGGATTCCAGCCGCTCCTGGGCCAAACTGCGTAGGCGCTGCAGCATCTCGAGAGAATTCGGCAGGAGTTCCTCGGGTAGCTGCAGCTCCATGATTTGGGTATCAAAAACATGGAGGAGGGTGAGTTGCGCTTGGTGTAGTCGCGCCTCTTCCTCGGCATGATGCAGGAGCTCCGCTACAGTCGAGCCGAAATCGATGGCAACGAGTATTTTTTGGAAGCTCATGCTCGTTCTCCCAGCAAGAGGGCTACGACCTCGGCCTCGCTCAGCAAGCGGCTATCGCTTTCGCGCCGCGCCCGATATTCCCAAACGCCCTGCGCCAAGGTCTTGTCGCTGATGACCAAGCGATGCGGCAGTCCGATCAAGTCCAGGGTGGCAAACTGGACCCCGGGCCGCTCGTCGCGATCATCGAGCAGAACCCTTAGCCCCTGCGCTTCGAGCTGCGCCGTCATGGCCGCGGCGGCGGCGAGTACCGCTGGTGATTTCTTGGCCTGGATGGCAACGATACCGACATCGAAGGGTGCTAGGGCCGCCGGCCAGCAGATGCCGCGCTCGTCAAAATTCTGCTCGACGGCGGCAGCCACGATGCGAGAAACCCCAATACCGTAACAGCCCATGAGGACGATCTGGTCCTTGCCCGCCTCATTCAAGACCTTGACCCCAAGCTTTTCGCTGTAGCGTGTGCCAAGCTGGAAGACATGGCCGACCTCGATGCCGCGGCGAATGCCGAGCACGCCCGTAGCGCAGTGGGGGCAGGCGTCGCCAGCCTGGACGTTGCGCAGATCGGCAGCGGGCGGACGCGGCAAGTCGCGTTCCCAGTTGAGGTTGAGCCAGTGCTCGTCGACAACATTGGCGCCAGTGCTGAAGTTGTGCAGGGCCAGGGCACGGTGATCGGCAAGGATCGGTACCGGCACCGGCAGGTCCTTGGGGCCGATGAAGCCAAAGGGAATCCCGAGTAGATCTTGCGTTTCTTCGGCCGTTGCCAGGCGCAGAGATTGCGCATCGAGGGCGTGGGTGGCTTTGATCAAATTCAGTTCGTCGTCGCCACGCAACAGGAGCAGGTGGGGTGTGTCGTCGGCCATGACCAGCAAGGTTTTCACTACTTGCCCGGGCGTGATGCCGAGTTGCTTGGCCTGCGCCTCGACGCTGCGGATACCCGGGGTGCTGGCGCGCTCGGCGGGGAGCGGCGCCGCGCTGCTCTGCGGGTCGGGAGCGCTGCGGGCAAGCTCCTGATTGGCCGCGTAGTCGCAGGCAGAGCAGTGGACGATCGCATCCTCGCCAGAGTCCGCGAGCACATGGAATTCGTGCGAGGCCTTACCGCCAATGGCGCCGGTATCGGCATCGACGGCGCGGAATTCGAGACCAAGTCGCGCAAAAACGCGGCTGTAGGCATCGTACATCGCCTGGTAGGTCTCCTGCAGAGAGGCCTGATCGATGTGGAAGGAGTAGGCATCCTTCATGAGGAATTCCCGCGCCCGCATCAGCCCAAAGCGGGGACGAATCTCGTCGCGAAACTTCGTTTGTATCTGGTACAGGTTGATGGGCAATTGCCGGTAGGAACGCAATTCCCGTCGCGCCAGGTCGCTGATCACTTCCTCATGGGTGGGGCCGAGGCAAAAGTCGCGCTGGTGACGATCCTTGAGGCGCAGGAGCTCCGGCCCGTACATTTCCCAGCGCCCGGATTCCTGCCAGAGCTCCGCTGGCTGTACCACTGGCATGAGGATTTCCTGGGCGCCGGCGCGCTCCATCTCCTCGCGCACCACGGCCTCTACCCGGCGCAGCACCAGCAAACCGAGGGGCAGCCAAGTGTAGAGCCCGGAAGCCAGACGGCGGATGAAACCACCACGCAAAAGTAGCTGGTGGCTGACCAGTTCCGCCTCGGCGGGGGTCTCCTTGAGGGTGGGTAGGAACAACTGGCTGGCGCGCATACGGGAACTCGCTGTAAAAATAATGTGCCCAGTGTAGGTAAAGACCAGCCTCTGCAAAAGGGGGCAGCCGTCGTGATTTGACATGCTTGCCGCTTTGGGCTGCCATAAGGCATGGTTGCCGAAGCGAATACCTCCCCAGCTTGCCCCTGGCATCACAAACTCCCCTTTGGGGTGGTCATGGCTACGGCTGGGGCCTCGGTCCTCGCTACTGATTGTGGTCTGGGCTTTGTGGCACCGCTGCTGCTCTTGCTTGCTTGTCTGCAGGCGCTGTGGATTCCCTTGCAAGATGCTTGGCGATTGCGCCACCCGAGGGCAAGAGAACGATACTTGGCCTGTTTGCGGGTAAGTGCCGTCGATGCCGAAATTGGGCTCATGACCTTGCCGCTGGGCTTTGCGGTATTGAGCTCGGCGTTCATGCATCTGCAGGCAGATATTGCCGTAGGCGCGCAAATCCTGCTGGCCCTGGCTTGGCTATTTAGCCTCCTGCTGCTGTTTCGCCTGCTCTGGTCTTTGCGCCGCTTTGGTATTGCTTGGCCTAAGCTGAGCGGTGCCTGGTTTTTATTGCCGGCCGCGATTTTTGCTTTGGCCGCGGCAACGAGTGCGGTCATCGCCTCTCAGCGCGCGCTTGGATATGTCTTGGTGCTCTTGGCTGCCCTTGCCGGAACCCTGCTCTATGTTGTCGTCGCCGTGCTGGCGATCCTGCGCGTGCGGCGTCATGGTTTGACCGGTGTACCTCAGGCGCCCTGGTGGATTGCCATGGGCTGCGCTGGTTTTGCTGCGCTTGCCTTGGGGCAGGCGCAGCGTTGGGAGCCGCTTTCGCCGGGCGCTCGCAATATGCTCTTGGCGGCCATGGCCGGGATGCTTGGGCTCGCCCTTTTGCTTCTCGTTCCGGTTCTGCTCGCGAGCATCGACTTTTTGCTACGACGTTGCCAGTTTTGCGGCCCTGCCGTTTGGCCGCCCACTTTTTCCACGGCCATCTTTGCCTTGGCTTGTTTACAGGGCGGAAGAGTCTTGCACTTTGACGATCTCGTAAACTTGGGCCATTTGGCTGGCTGGGCGGCCCTGCTGCTGTGGTCGGGCAGTATGGCGTGGACCCTCGGCCGCGGGGTTTGGATGCGCTGGCAGCGGCGCGCCTGGTTTCCTGCATAAGTTCACAAACCTTTGGCACTTCTTTGGCGAGGGAGGAGTGCCATGCAGGTTCAACATGTCGGGTACCGGATCCGGGGGTTTTACCGGGT